>CAZLTH010000264.1:0-2963 GCA_964562355.1 uncultured Syntrophomonadaceae bacterium
AGTCACTTAGTCACTTAGTCACTGAGTCACTGAGTCACTGAGTCACTGAGTCACTGAGTTTCTTTACCTCTTAACCTCGTTCCCCTCTTTACCTCTTAACCTTTTCCTCTCTTAATCATTCGCTCGTCTTCCCCGTAAAGTGGAAATCTGTGATTTTTAATGCTGGTACGTAATTTACAGCAAAGAAGCCCGGCACTTTCTTCCTTTCGGCGGTTATGCCTGTTACTTTATTGAAGGCTTTTAGCATGCTTTCTGTAAATCTCAAGTTTTTTACGCCTGATTTTATGACGCCATCTTCAATTAAAAACAAGCCGTCCCGGGTTAAAGCTGTTAAAACCGCTTGCCGGGGATCTACTATATTCATGTAGTGAAACCTAGTTACCAGAAGTCCTTTTTTGGTAGAACTTATTAGATCCTCTAGGTTGTCTTTGCCGGCTTCCATTACTAGGTTGAAGGGGAAGCCTCCTATATCTGGGTGACCTACGGAGTGTCCCGTGGTGGTTGTTTTATCTTTTGCCGCACTTTTACTGTCATAAGCCAACTCTTTAACTCGTCCTTTTTCAATTATCGCCAATCTTTTCTTTTCGTGTCCTTCAAAGTCAAATTTCAAGGGATATGTGTTGGGGTTACTAACGTCATCTGTAACGGTGATATTTTCACCAAATAATTTTTCTCCTATCTTGCCGGTTAAAAAACTCAAGCCTGTTTGTACGCTACGCGCAGAAAATCCACTATAGCTCATATAGGCCAGCAGATCTCCTACTGCCAGTGGTTCTAGGATTACAGTATATGCTCCCGGCTCCAGAGTAATTGGGTCAAGGCCTGTCTTCGCTTTCTGAAAAGCTGTCCTGAATTGTTCCGACACATCGAGTTCTGCTGCTTTATTCGTATTACAGGCAGCGTAACCTGAGGAACCGTCTTTATGTATCACAACCGCATTAAAATCTACACTATCTACCCTAGCATACCTTTTTATGCCCCGGTTGTTACCCATAGCCAAAACCGTTTT
This sequence comes from uncultured Syntrophomonadaceae bacterium, assembly GCA_964562355.1. Taxonomy (GTDB): domain Bacteria; phylum Bacillota; class Dethiobacteria; order PWVN01; family PWVN01; genus CAZLTH01. The sequence goes on from CAZLTH010000264.1 coordinate 1,010, forward strand.
GTTAAGAGACAACGCTCCGGCAGCAATATAGCCATCCTCAAGTGAGTCAATAGCTTCTTTGAGCAATTTGCCCCTGTTCTCGATATCAAATTTTTTGCTTACCTCTTGTTCATATTGCTCTACAGCAATTTCCGGTGGCAAGGTTAATTCCGGCAGTTCGTATTCGCCATCCGGTATAAAATCCAGATTCTCTTCTGCTTCTTTTACGGCTTGTTTTATGCTGGACTCATCTAACACATTGGTAGTTACGCTTGCTTCCTTTTTCCCTTTATAAACAGCTACAGTAAGAGACGTATCATTATTATATACATTCTGATGTATGCCGGAGTTAGCAAAGCGAGTCAAGCCTTCTTCCTTGGCATCAACGGTCACCATGGTATAGTGATTACAAAAGGAAAGCGTCTTGTCTATCAGTGCGTAGGCTGTTGCTTTATTTAACATCGCTTACACCTACCTTTACTTTTCTAAAACGTGCCGGGGAGCAGCCGTGTCCAACATGTGCAGTCTGGGAGGGCTGACCTTTTCCACAGTTGGGAGTACCGTAAAGTTGCCAGTATTTTTCATTGGCAATGCCATCGCAACTTCCCCAGAATTGCGGCGTAATGCCTGTATAGACTGGGTTTTTATAGATTTTACCTGTCAGCTTGCCGTCTTTTATTTCGTAGGCTACTTCACAGGCAAACTGGAAGTTAAGCCTTTTCTCATCAATACTCCAACTTTTGTTGGTGCAAAGATAAAGCCCATCATCAATACCTTTTAGCAGTTCGTCAAATTCCAAGTCTCCAGACTGCAAGTTTATATTGGTCATCCTTACCAAGGGCATGTTTTGCCAGCCATCGGCACGGTTGGTACCGTTTGATGTTTGTCCAATTTTTGCCGCTGTATCTCGGGAGTTGATAAAGTTTTTAAAAATACCTTGGTCAATAATTACTGTTCTTTGGGCTTTTACCCCATCGTCATCATAGGCAAATGAACCCAATCCCCGGGGCAAGGTAGCATCTGCTACCACTGTCACTAGTTCCGAGCCATACCTAAAGTTCTCTGCCAGCTTTTCAACCCCTAAAAAACTCATGCCGGCATAAGCGGCTTCCGAACCAAATACCCGGTCAAGCTCTATGGGGTGACCGATGCTCTCGTGAATCTGTAGCCCTAGCTGTCCGCCCTCGATAACAATATCAAAATGACCCGCAGGACATTCCTCTGCTTTTACCAAGCTAATGGCCTCCTGCCCTATTCTTTCAGCATTGCCTACTAAGTCCAGCGATAATACGTATTCATACCCGGCAGTAGCATGATTGCCGCGAAAAGAATTGGGATAACTTCTTGTCTGGGTATCGTTATTTGTTCTGGCAGTAGCTACCAGCCCGCCTCCTGCTTCATACAATAACTGTCTGATATAACTTCCTGCCGTATCGGCAAATATTTTTTCTTCTTTCTGAAAATCCATGGTTGCCGACGTTTGGGCTAGGTCAGCACTTTTTCTCATCTCTTTTTCGGCCGCAAAAAGCAAGGCGATTTTTTCTGACTTCGATATGCTAAAGGGATCGGTTTCAAATGACGTTGTATAGTCGTCAATCACTACTTCTTTTTCCGCCATTACTATTTTTTCTTTTTGTAGAAGCCTGCTTGCCTGGGCAATTTCCAAGGCTTTAAGAGCTGTTTCTTCCAGTTGGCTCAAATCCTGCGTGGCAGCAAACCCCAATGAGCCGTCCAAAATAACCCTGACTCCCACACCCTTGCTGCGGGAATTTGTAATACTCTGAACTTTTAAGTCCTCCGTTGTTATTTTTTCTCGCACAGTATCTACAATCCTGATATCTGCGTAATCAACTGCTTTTTCTTTCAACAACTCTAACACTCTCGTTATTTCTTTTTTCACCTAATCGCTCCTTTTTTTTGGTTCACGGTTCATGAAAACCGGGTTCAGGGTTCAGGGTTCAAGGTTCAGGGTTCA
>CAZLTH010000265.1:0-2946 GCA_964562355.1 uncultured Syntrophomonadaceae bacterium
TTTAAAAAAGACAGTCTAACTATCAAAGTATATAACTCCAGAGAAGAAATGGGAAGAAATGTAGCGAAAGAGGTTGCGCTTAAAATTAAAGAGCTACTTTTAGATAAAGAAGAAGTGAATATTGTTTTTGGGGCGGCTCCCTCTCAGAATGATTTTTTATACAATTTGGTTAAGATGAAGGATGTTGCTTGGGAGAGAATAAATGCTTTCCATTTGGATGAGTACGTAGGTCTTCCTGATGAAGCACCGCAAAAATTTGCTAAGTATCTGTTTGATAGAATCTTTTCTAGAGTACCATTTAAAGCTGTTTATTATTTAGATGGTAATGCAGCTAGTATAGAGAAAGAAGCTGAAAGGTATGCATCTCTTCTTAGGAAACATACTTTAGATATTGCTTGTGTTGGTATAGGTGAAAATGGGCATATAGCTTTTAACGAGCCGCATGTCGCAGATTTTAAGGATAAAGAAATAGTAAAAACAGTTAATCTTGATTATAAGTCAAGAAATCAGCAGGTTAATGATGCTTGCTTTTCAAACATCAACGATGTCCCAAAGAGCGCACTAACCATGACTATTCCAGCTATTTTAATATCTAAGGCAATTTTTTGTATAGTTCCTGGTAAAACGAAGGCTGAAGCTGTAAAACAAACTCTTAACGGGTTGATTTCGGAAAGTTGTCCGGCTTCAATTTTAAGGAAACATCCAAAAGCTATTTTATATTTAGACAAAGATTCAGCGTCCTTGCTTGGAAAAAGGAGGTAAAAATATAATGGAAATGGCATTCAGATGGTATGGAGACAATGATCCTGTTACATTGCAGCAAATAAGACAAATCCCCGGGGTAGTAGGTATTGTTTCTGCATTGCATGATGTGCCCGCCGGAGAAAAGTGGTCAATGCAAAAAATATTAGAACTTAAGAATAAAGTAGAAGCAAAAGGATTTGATTTATCTGTAATCGAAAGTGTACCGGTGCACGAAGACATAAAGCTAGGTAAAGATACTAGGGATAAATATATTGAAAACTATAAAACTACGATTAAAAGGCTAGGGGAAGCAGGTATCAAGATTGTTTGTTATAATTTTATGCCTGTGTTTGATTGGACTAGGTCAGAATTAGAATACCGGCTGGCAGATGGCTCAACTACTTTGAAATATGTAAACAGTGTTATTGAAAAAATGGAACCAGTAAGTATTTTAGATTTCGATCTTCCTGCTTGGAATATGACCTATACCAAGGAAAGCCTCGGAGCACTACTTGATGAATATAAAGAGATAAATGAAGAAAAATTGTGGGAAAATCTGAGATATTTTTTAGAGAAAATAATTCCGGTGGCAGAAGAGGTCGGCATAAAAATGGCAATTCATCCTGATGATCCACCGTGGTCAATATTTGGTCTGCCTCGCCTAATAACAAACGAGCAAAATATCGAACGATTCTTAGCTCTTGTTGCCAGTTCCTCCAATGGACTGGCGCTCTGCAGTGGTTCTCTTGGTTCTACGAAAAATAATGATGTACCAAAACTTATCAGGAAATTCGGCGAGAGACTTTATTTTCTTCATCTGAGAAATGTAAAAATAACTGGGGATAAGTCGTTTGAAGAAGCCGCCCATCTTTCTAGTTGTGGCTCATTAGATATGGTGGAAATATTAAAAGCGTGTAAAGAAGTTGGCTTTGATGGTCCTGTAAGACCGGACCACGGGCGAATGATCTGGGGAGAAAAAGGCACTCCGGGGTATGGATTGTATGATAGAGCATTGGGAGCAGCATATCTTAACGGAATAATAGAAACCCTAGGGAAAATAGAAAACAAGTAATTCCATGAAAAACAGTTAGTGGCAAAAGATAAATGAACAAGAACGAGGAAGAGGAGTGTTGCTAAGTGATACCGTTTAAGGTCAATTTAAAAAACAAAGTCGTAGTAATAACCGGTGCCGGTGGTATTTTAGGGAGTACCTTTGCGAAAGCTCTAGCTGAATGTGAAGCTAAAATCGCTGTTTTGGATTTAAACGGCGAAGCAGCTGATAAAGTAGCAAACGAAATTATTGCCAGTGGTGGTTGTGCCTGTGGATTTATAGCGAATGTACTGGAAAAACACAATTTAATGGAAGTAAAAGAACAAATAAATGAAAAACTAGGGACGGTCGATGTCTTAGTAAATGCGGCCGGTGGCAACCACCCTGGTGCTACTACTAGTAAGGAGTATTTTTATGAGGTAGATATGAGTGCAGATAAAAAAATAAATACTTTTTTTGATTTAGATATAGAAAATATGGAAGCTACTTTCAATCTTAATTTTATGGGGACATTGTTGCCAAGTCAGGTTTTTGCAAAAGATATGATAAATAAGAGAGAGGCTTGTATCGTAAATATTTCTTCGATGAGTGCCTTTGTGCCGCCGACAAAAGTAGTAGCGTATAGTGCTGCAAAAGCAGCAGTAAACAATTTTACACAGTGGCTAGCGGTGCATATGTCCAAAACAGGAATTAGGGTAAATGCCATTGCCCCGGGTTTTTTTCTTACGAAGCAAAATGAAGGCCTTTTGTTAAATGAAGATGGGAGTTATAATGACAGGGCAAACAAGATAGTTAACCGGACTCCTATGGAAAGATTTGGAAAGCCAGAAGAGTTAGTTGGCACTTTGTTGTGGCTCATAGATAGTAGCGCCTCCGGTTTTGTTAATGGGACCGTAATACCTGTTGATGGCGGATTTTTGGCCTATTCGGGTGTATAAAAAAGTGTTTATCAGAATGTCCGGTCTCAATTTTAAGAAAACACCCAGAAGCTATTTTATATCTAGATACTATAGGAATTTTCTTTTGCGAAGGCATTGATTTAATGCATTCGCAAATATGGCGATGTATACAAGGAGCTCTTTGACAGGATGTACAAGATGAACACGATTTAGCCCATCCTGTACATCCTGTTATCCTGTCAAAATACGTCA
>CAZLTH010000266.1:0-2944 GCA_964562355.1 uncultured Syntrophomonadaceae bacterium
GCAATTCCCCACACCCTCGCTCCTCACTTTTCACTTTTCACTTTTCACTTTTCACACCCGGGCAACCACAAGGGATTGCCTTTACGAGTGTGTCAGTGAGTCAGTCAGCCCATTCGACTGCGCTCAGGGCAGGCTCTACGGCTGTAAGTAGGTAAGTAAGGACGAAACACGACGAGGATTGGTTTATCTTACCAACTTACCTACTTATTCACTTACCTACTTATTCACTCGCAAAAATCTCGGCTCAATGTCTACCTTCTTTAATCTCAATGAATTATATACCACATTAAGTGAGCTAAGCGACATAGCCGCTGCGCCAATCATGGGGTGTAGCAAGCCGAGCATGGCAATGGGAATAGCAATCGCATTATAAAACCAAGCCCAGAAATAATTTTCCTTGATCTTTCTAAAGGTTGCCTTGGAGAGCTTGATGGCACTGATCAATGCGCTCAATTCTCCACTTACCAGCGTCAAGTCTGCTGCTTCGATGGCAATATCAGTACCTGTCCCGATAGCAATCCCAACGTTGGCTTGTTTTAAAGCCGGGGCATCATTGATACCGTCTCCCACCATGGCCACGAGACCATACTCTTCCTGTAAACGGCGGATTTCTTCTACCTTGCCAGCCGGTAAAACTTCAGAAACAACATGAGACATACCCACTTTTTTCCCAATAACAGCAGCAGTTCTTCTGTTATCCCCTGTAATCATCACCGTTTTGATCTGCATGCTTTCCAGCTCTTTAATTGCTTCGATGGCTTCTGGCTTCAGAGGATCTGTTACCGCTATCAGCCCCAGCAATTTATTTTCTACAGCAACTAGGATGACAGTTTTCCCTTCCTCCTCTAATGATATCAACTGCTCTTCCATATCTTCATAGATTATTTGATTTTCTACCAGCAGTTCTCTATTGCCAACTAGTATGATTTTTTCTTTTATAACACCTTTTGCTCCCCGACCAGTAATAGCATAAAATTCTTTTACTTCATCTAAGGAAAGTTTTCTCTTACTGGCTTCTTCCAGTATAGCATGTGCTAGAGGGTGTTCTGAGGCCTTTTCCAGCGAAGCAGCATAAGAAAGCATCTCTGTTTTCTGTACACCTTCCCTAGCAATCAAGTCCGTCACTACAGGTTTCCCCACCGTAATAGTGCCTGTTTTGTCAAAAGCAATACATTTAACTTCTTTGATCGTCTGGATTGTTTCCCCATTGCGAATCAAAATACCCTTTTCTGCACCAATACCGCTTCCTACCATCAAGGCTGTCGGAGTACCTAGCCCCAAAGCACATGGGCAAGCAATTACTAAAACAGCAGTGGAAGCAATAAAGGCTAAAGTCAGGGGAGTAAAGTTAGGATTAACCCAAGGTAAAAAGCCTGCACCCCACTCAAGAATACTCAAATGGAATGATGAAAACAGGTTGAAGGAAATAAATACCAACAGCGTCAGTACCATAATAGCAGGCACAAAATAACTCGTGATACGATCAGCAAATTCCTGTATTGGTACCTTTGAACCCTGACATTCTTCTACCATTTTTATTACCTGAGCTAAAAAAGTTTCCTTGCCTACTTTTGTTACTTCAACCTTTAACAAGCCATTTTTGTTGATAGTAGCTCCTATCAGCTCATCACCAGTTGCTTTATTTACCGGCATAGATTCTCCTGTGGCCATTGATTCATCCACCAAGCTCTTTCCTTCGATGACAACACCATCGGTAGGGATTTTTTCACCTGGCCTAATCACCATTACATCACCTTTTTGCAGCTCCTTGACGGGCACCTCTATTTCTTCTTCTCCCATGATAATCCTTGCTGTTTTCGCACCCATTTGAAGCAATTTCTTAATAGCTTGGGAAGCTCTGCCTTTGGCCTTAACCTCTAGATACTTACCAACTAGGTGCAAAGTCATAATAGAAACAGCCATCTCAATAAAGGTCTGTATGGGAAAGAAAAATCCGGCCAAGCCAACTAAATAAGGTGGCAGCGAACCAAGTGAAACCAACACGTCCATATTAGGGCTTTTATTCCTTAAAGCTTTAAAACTTGCTTTATGCACATGCAAGCCCGTCCCAAAGATAACAGGAAAACCCAGCAATACCGTAATAGCTAAATAGCCAGGCACTGGAATAATAAGCATGTGTATCACCATCAGTACCATGATAGTACCAGCTAGTAGTGCAGAAATCAACAGCTTTCGTTTCATTTGCGCTAGCTCTCGTTGCTCTTCATTCTCCTCTTCTTCTAGCGAAGCGTCCGCCTTTTCTTCTACTACTTCAAAACCAGTTTCTGTTATTATTTCCTTGATATCTCTGTCTGTTACCTGTGCTGCATCAAAGTCAACAAAGGCTTTTTCGGTTACAGGACTGACGCTCGCCGCAATAACACCCTCTCTTTTCTGCAAATTCTTTTCTATCTTCAGGGCGCAACTACTGCAAGACATGCCTCTGATTTTAAATTCTTTCTTTTGTTTGCTTTTTGATTCTGTCATTTTTAACACCTATTCTTGTCACTTTTTTAAAAGCCACTTATGTAAGCATACGCTTAAAGCCACCAAATAAACCACCGCTGGCATCCGTCTGCATTTCAATACCTTTTTCCATGTACATCATCGCCCCGCTTCTGCCCTTACTCCTTCGCCTTGATCAAATTCAATCTCCACCAGCTGCATATCGTCTCCATAAATCTCGCAATTAATGACATCAACCATATTATCTCATCCTTCTATGAAAATAATTCCTAGAACAATCTATTTTCTTTCTTTCGCTTCCTCAAATAAAAATCCTGCTTTTAGCCATAAGTTCAAATAAGTATTTTATCAAACGGCAAGCAGGATGGTTTGCAGGTTAGTTCGAATTCAAACATGTTAAAACTTCCGGTTTTTTCCTTTAAAAATGTCCACGATGATTACCTTACTGAGCATTTAAATAAGTATAGCTTTTTATTTT
>CAZLTH010000267.1:0-2935 GCA_964562355.1 uncultured Syntrophomonadaceae bacterium
ACTTAGTCACTTAGTCACTTAGTCACTTAGTCACTCCGCCACTTCTTCTCTTAACATTTCCGCCTTGTCCGTCTTTTCCCAAGTAAGATCAATATCTGTACGTCCCATGTGACCATAGGCTGCTAACTGTCTATAAATAGGGCGACGAAGGTCAAGATATCTAATAATAGCCGCCGGACGCAAGTCGAAATGTTTTTCTACCAGTTGAACAATTTTTTCTTCTTCTATCTTGCCTGTCCCAAAAGTTTCTACCATAATAGAAATGGGTTTGGCCACACCTATGGCATAAGCTATCTCTAATTCGCATTTTTCAGCTATTCCGGCAGCAACAATATTTTTGGCTACGTATCTGGCTGCATAAGCTGCCGAACGATCTACCTTGGTAGGATCCTTGCCAGAAAAAGCACCGCCACCGTGACGAGCATAGCCGCCATATGTATCCACAATTATTTTTCTGCCCGTAAGACCGGCATCCCCCAAGGGTCCTCCAACCACAAAACGCCCAGTAGGATTGATATAAAATTTGGTCTGCTCATCCAAAAGCTCCGGTGGAATCACTTCTTTGATTACTTTCTCAATTAAGTCTGCTCTTATTTTTTCTTGTGTAATATCCTCCCTGTGTTGTGCCGAGATAATCACTGTATCCACCCGGAGTGGTCTGTTTCCTTCATATTCTACAGTAACTTGAGATTTACCATCAGGACGCAAGTAGTCTAGTAATCCCGTCTTGCGCACCTCCGCCAACCGCCTGGCCAATTTATGAGCCAAAGAAATAGGCAAAGGCATCAGCTCCGGCGTTTCGTTGCAGGCAAATCCAAGAACCATACCCTGGTCACCGGCTCCTGTCTGTGCAAACTCTTCTTCCGCTGCTGCCTCCCCGGCTTTCAGCTCCCAGGCCTTGTCCACCCCCAGAGCAATATCAGAGGATTGCTCATCAATAGCAGTAAGCACGGCGCAAGTACCCCCATCAAAGCCGTACTTGGCCCTAGTATAACCAATATCTTTAACTGTCTTTCGAACTATCTGGGGGATGTCTACATAGCAATTGGTGGTTATCTCCCCTGCTACCAAAACCAGCCCCGTGGTAACCAAAGTTTCTGCCGCCACCCGGGCCTGAGGATCTTGTGCATAAATCGCATCCAGTATAGCATCAGATATCTGGTCTGCCACCTTGTCCGGATGCCCTTCCGTCACCGATTCTGAAGTAAATAAAAAACGTTTGCTCATAAAAATCACTCCTTTATTTGTAACTACTCAGGCACAGAGGCACAGAGGGGCAAAGTGCCTAAATAGATAGTTACGAACGATTTAAAAAAATCCTAAATACCTCCAAAAATTAGACACCTGAGTAGTTCCCTTTATTTTTAATTACCTATCAACCAAAGCGAAAAGCAATTCCCCACTGACTGCCAATTCTCCATTCACCTTGGCGATTCCCACTCCTCGTCCCATGGGGTCACGCATTTTAACGATTTCCACTTCTAAATGCAAAGTGTCTCCCGGAACTACCTGCCGCTTAAAACGCACCTTATCAATCCCTGTAAAGAGCGGCAATTTATCTTTATACTTTTCCAGAGTCAAAAGAGCTACCGCCCCCAGCTGGGCAAGCGCTTCCACCATCAAGACACCCGGCATAACAGGGTGCCCTGGAAAATGACCTTGAAAAAAAGGTTCATTAAAGGTAATATTTTTTATGCCTACAGCTTTTTTGCCAGGCTCCAGTTCCAGAATTTTGTCTATAAACAAAAAGGGATAGCGATGAGGCAAAATATCTGGTATAACAATATTGCTAGTGTTTTTTTCTGCTGACATAAGTTCTTGCTCCTTTCTTGGTTTACGAGGTTAAGAGGTTACGAGGTTAAGAGGTTACGAGGTTAAGAGGTTACGAGGTTAAGAGGTCAAAAGATCAAGAGATGAAAAGGAATTGAAGGTAAAAAGGAAAGATGTCAAGGAAGCTCTTCCTCTCTTAACCTCTTAGTCTTTTAGTCTTTTAATCTTTTAACCTTTTAACCTTTTAACCTTTTAACCTTTTCTCCTCGTTCCCCTTTTCTCCTTTTAACCCTTTAACCTTTTAGCCTCGTTCCCCTTTTAACCTCGTTCCTCGTTCTTACTGAGTCACTGAGTCACTGATTCACTGAGTCACTGATTCACTCAACAACTCCACTACTTCCTCATCAGACAGCTGGCTAAAATCTTGGTAAAACTGGCCTACGGCGTAAAAGGAAGCAGCTACCTCCAAGCAGATCAGCTCATCAACTTCCGGCTGCAAGCCTTTGAAAGTATCAAGCGGGCTTACAGGAAGAGCGAGTATTAAACGAGCTGTTTTTTGTTCTCGCAAAGCTTGGAGAGCTGCCCTGATGGTAAAACCTGTGGCAACACCGTCATCGGTTAAAATCACAATCCTTCCTTCAACCGGGAAGGGAGGTTTCTCTCCCCGGTAAATAGCCTGACGTCTTTTAGTTTCTTCCCGGGCTGCTTTTATTTCAGCAGCCACATCTCTCTCAGAAATGTTTAAGTTTTGAGCTATTTTACGATTCAAGAGAAAGCTACCATCTGCAGTTACAGCTCCCAAAGCCAGTTCAGGCTGCCCAGGAACACCTACTTTACGAGGAATTATAACGTCCAAATCTCCTCCCAGAAGTGCCTGAATTTCTAGGCCTACAGGAACACCACCCCGGGGAACCACTAGAATCAAAGGATTTTTCCCTTGGTAATGAATTAATTTTCGAGCCAACTTTTGACCAGCTTCCCGACGGTCTGCAAACATATTACTAACACACCTCGCCTGTATCTATTGAGTAAGTAAGTAAGTAAGTAAGTAAGTAAGGACGAAGCACGGAATTTGGAGGTTGGAAGTGAGAGAGCCTGCCCCGTTCCTCTCTTAACCTTTTAACCTCTTCTCCTCGTTCCCCTTTTAACCTTTTCTCCTCGTTCC
>CAZLTH010000268.1:0-2906 GCA_964562355.1 uncultured Syntrophomonadaceae bacterium
GAGTATGGATAAAAAAGAAAAAATAGTGATGATTTCTCCTTATCCTGAGCTGTCGGAATTGGCTCAAAAAATAGCTGTGGAGCAGCATAGAAATGTAGAGATTTTTACGGCGGTCTTGGGTGAAGGGGTCGAGATAGCTAAGAAGATGGAACAAGAGCAGGCGGCCATATTTATCAGCCGGGGAGCTACCGGAGCGTTGATACGGGCAGCAGTGACGACGCCTGTAATTTTATTAGAAATTACAACTTTTGATGTTCTGGAAGCTTTGCATAAAGCAAAAGATATCAATCCCGAGACAGTCTTTTTTGATTATTCCTATCACCAAGGAAAGTATGACTTGGAAAAAGTAAAAAAAATTTTAGGGATTAAAAAGCTGAAAGTTTATTATTACAGGTCTGAAAAAGAACTGAATGATCAGATTGAAAAAACGGCAGCAGAAGGCTCTGAAGTGGTGGTAGCTTCGGGAATCTGTATTATCAACCAAGCAGCAGAGAGTGGCATGAAAGGTGTTATGATTGGCTCTAGCAGGGATGCGCTTGTAGAAGCCTTTGCCCGGGCGGAAGAAATGATTTCTATAAGAAAAAAAGACCGGCAGATAGCGGAGAGGTTAAAGACAATTATCAACCATTCGTATGGCGGTGTTATCGCCGTGGATTCTTCTTGCCGGGTTACTCATTATAACCCTGCAGCTGAGGAAGCAGTGGGTCTTCCTTCAGAAAAAGTTATTGGCAGGGTGATTACAGAGCTAAAAAATGAAAAGTATTTACAGCGGCTTTATTCTGCTGGTGAACCTGTGCAGGGAGATTTGCAGGATATCAGGGGCAGAAAGTACAGCGTCAGTCGCGTACCTTTGAAGTTGGACAGTGAAAATTTTGGCAAAGTAATCACTTTTCATGATGTCAGTAAGCTACAACGTTTGGAAGCAAAAATCAGAAAAAAATTGTATGCCGAAGGCCTTGTAACCAAATTTAATTTTTCCGATATAATTGGTTCTTCTAAAGTTATGCAACAGACCATTGCTAGGGCCAAAAAGTATAGCCAGACAGACGCCACGATTTTAATAACTGGGGAGAGCGGTACCGGGAAGGAACTTTTTGTGCAGAGCATACACCAAAACAGTAAACGCAGCCAGGGACCCTTTGTAGCTATAAATTGTGCCGCCATGCCGGAAAACTTGCTGGAAAGCGAACTTTTTGGTTATGAAGAAGGCGCTTTTACCGGGGCAAAAAAAGGAGGCAATCCCGGTCTTTTCGAGATTGCCCACGGTGGTGCCCTTTTCCTTGACGAAGTATTAGAGCTTACTTTGCCCTTGCAAGCCAGACTTCTCAGGGTTTTACAAGAAAAAGCCGTTCGCCGTGTCGGCGGACATAAAGTTATCCCGGTAGACGTGCGTATTTTTGCTGCCACCAACAGGGATATGCGGCTGGCTGTGCGAGAAGGGAAGTTTCGCGAGGATCTGTATTTCCGCCTTAATGTGTTGAACCTAAAAATTCCTTCTCTGCGGGAAAGGTCTGAGGATGTAGCGGAGTTAGTTGAGTATTTTCTGCAAAAATCTCGTGATTTTGATGGCGAGATTCCCCCGTTTCCACAATTACAGTTAAAAAGATTGAGGCAATATTCTTGGCCGGGGAATGTGCGGGAGTTGGAAAGTTTTATCGAAAAATATGTTTTACTGGTAGCAGGCGAACCCAATACCTTCAAGCTGACAGAGGAGTTGCTGGCCGATCTGTATTACAGCTATCCCGGGCAGACAGAACAAAGCAAGCCCCCCAACCCCCTAAAGGGGGAGAATGGTCTTGGGCAGGCAGGGGAAAATATCACTATTCCTTTAGGGACAATGGAGGAGATGGAACGTAGCATAATAGGTAAGCTGCTGGAGGGGCACTCATTAAACAAGGAACAGCTGGCAAAAAAAATAGGGATTAGCAGAACAACTCTCTGGAAGAAATTAAAAGAAAAGTAGTCTGGATTAAGACAAAAGTAAATGGGACGAATGATTAAGATGTTAAATATAGAGTTAAAGTGGACTGCGTTTGAATTATTATTTGGACCATTTTTGAGTTGATGAATATAAATAATAATTTTTTTGTTTCTCAACCTAAAGGAGTTTTTAAATAAGGTTGCTTTCGTAGCAGTCTTATTTTTTTTGGCATGTATTTTGCGAATATTTATATACTCATGAAGGCAACTAAGTTACATTTCCATATATGTTGCCAAATACAACTAGCTTGCGGTTACCGGTTATCAGTTGCCAGTTGATGGTTGTCAGTGTTATATAGTGCATTGGAAGCCTTGCAAGAGAGTAGGTTAGTGTTTGACGTGCCAGCAGAAGAAATTGCCACTATAAAGTTTTAAGTTTGAACAATGGAGGTTTCCGTCAGAGTAAATGTTAAAATATTAAACATGCAGTTGCATTTATAAACATATTGCAGTCTGCGGACTGCAGTTTACAGTTGCCAGTTCTCGGACTCCTGACTTGGCTATCGCCGTCGTCAGGACTGTTTGTCCTCGTACTCCTCGGACTACACCAACACCTCCTAGGCGTCTCACCAGTTTACAGTGGTTACGAGGGTTCAAGGTTCAGAGATGACCGGGTTCAGGGTTGCGAGTTATGGTTGAGTAACAAGAGTTCGGGGCAACAAAGATGAGGTTCAATTTCCTTCTCCAACTCCATCAACTATCAACCACCATCAACTGGTAACCTATAACCGTCCGAGTTATTTATCAGAGGTAAAAATGCGCAAAATTATGGTCAGTTGTTTTTTTGCATATAGTTTGCAAAGAGAATACATAGGAGTTAAATTATTCAGAAAGTGATAGAGTGGGTCGCTGCAGGTTTCTTTCTGAATATTTATAAATGGTTCAACCCCAAAAAGGTACTTTTAGAAAAATGAGCTTCGTTTATC
>CAZLTH010000269.1:0-2901 GCA_964562355.1 uncultured Syntrophomonadaceae bacterium
AAAAATAGTAAAATTTGACGAACTCCTCCTTACAGTTATGCATGCCCAGGAAGCTCTAATAGTAATTATTGACTGAAAAGGGACTTATAGACAAGAAAGAGCTTAAAGCCAAAACCGCTCAGAAGGTAATAGAGGCAAAGCAGAAGTGGCATTGATGGCTTTTAGGGAAATGCCCTTTCATCCTCATTGGTTTTTTTCAATCAATATCATCCACTTGATACCCTTTCATCCTCCTAAAGTCTCAAAGTCCCATTTGTATTGATATTATTGGACTTACAGGCCTCAGAAACAAATTTTGACAAGATTGAGCTATTATGTTATCATACCCGATGGAGAGGGTAAGAAAAGGGGAAGCCAAACTGGGTTGATTGGAACACTGCTTGCTCCTTAGATGCAAGTTTGACAGTTAATCCCTTTTGGGATATTTTTATCGTCGGGACACATTCTCTCTCTATGGGGTGTAGTAACTACCAACCATTTTGGATCTCTCGACGATAAAATTAATAAGTGTCAAAGTCCCATTAGAGCACGCAAAACCAAGCAGAACGAGTCCTTAAAAAGGCTCATAAAATGGTAGAAAAATTTGAAAAACCAATAGACGAAATAATCAGGGAAGAAGAATTCTTGCCCTTGCTTCAGGAATCATCAAAAGAATTTTTCAAGATAAAGAATTTCCTGGATAAGGAAATAGATTTTAATTTAACAAAAACGTTTTATTCGCATCTTGTAGAACAAACAGAACTCTTTGAGACAATTTTGGATGATTACGATACCAGAAAAAATAAAAAATACATTTATTTCACAGAACTGGTTGCTTCATTAAAAAATTTTGGGATGGCTGCTTTCAGCTTAAAACATTTAATTAAAAGAATTCCGAGATATAATCTTGGAGAGGATGTCAAAGAACTTTATTATAAATCTCCACAAATATTAGATTTTTTGAATCGGTCGATAAAAGCACTTTATGAAGAAGCTGCTCTCGAAGCAGAAAGGCTTGGTATAGAAATCACAGACAAAGCAATAAGCAAAGAAAGCTTCAAAGACATGGAAGTAAGGAAACACTTGCCACATAATCTTGACGAAGAAGAAACCATAGATGAAACAAAGAAGATAGCAGAAGTAACAACAAGATATATCGAAACAACAAAAAAATTAAAATGGGACATATCGCTGGGAAAACTCAAAGCAAGCACGCTGGAGAAACGTGTTCTGGAAAATATCAATGAAGAGAAAATAGAAAACTTGAGAAGCAATGTTCATACACTCCAGTCAAAGTATGATACTCATATTAAGAGCACAACAATAGAATCTTCTGATGAGGAGTTGCCAAAACTAAGAGGCATGATCTCGATACCATTACATTTGCTAGAAGTAACAAGAGACTTGTTACATTTCTACGAAAGACATCAAGATAAAATTAGATATGAAGAGTCAACAGAAAGAATATCAAAAATTATTGATAAGGACAAAGTTCTTCACTATGCAATAAACTTTGCCCTATTTTATGCCCGCGATTTCTTGTATAAAGGCAAAGCTCTTGCTCACAAGATATTCAACAAATACAGCAATATCATAGAGTATGAACTCGAAGTTCCAAAAACACTTGGCTTGCATATGAGACCTGCGGGATTCATCTCGAGAATAGTCAGTCATTATGGAACGAAAGTTACCATAAAAGTCGGAAAAGATAAGTTTAATGGAGGTTCTATACTAAATATTATGGATGCTGGCGGCTTAATTGCTGAAAGAAAAAGAAAAACAGTAATTTTCGAAGGAGACAAAAGGCCGCTGGATGACATAAAATTATTTCTCGAGCATATAAATACAGTAGGTTATAAGAATCTGCCAAAAAAGTTGAGTTATCTAAAGCTTGAGGGCTAGGGCATCTATGCCAGGTCTCCAAGAAGACTGGACAGATATTACTGTTTAAAATGTAGTCGCCAGATAATATATACACGAGTTACGCACCCTTTTTGTAACTATTTGATAATCAATGGGTTACAGTAAAACTTATTTTACAGTCAAATAGCGCCATGTTTCTCATAACTCTTTGTAATTGAAAGGGTTACATTTCTGACATCTAAAAATAATGCGTAACTCGTGTATATAATGTTAGCAACCAGGGAGAAAATGAGGAAGGTAAAGTTATTAACAGCGTTGATAGCATCAGGTGGTCTGGTGGGATGTGCTACTTATGGCAGAGCTATCCCACAGAAAAGTAGTTTAACTTATGGAATGGCAAAGAAGGAGATCAACGGATTAGAATGAAAACAACTCAATGCTGTAGAAATTTCCTTTTCCTCCACCTTGGTCCTCTCCCTAAAGCAGGAGGGAGGAGTGAGCAGGTAATTTCGCTATGGAAGAAGAAATGAGGAACGAGGACAGTAACTTTCTTTTCGTTGACGGCTACAATGTCATCCATAGCTGGCCGTCCCTTAAGAAGATGGCCGCCAGGAGTTTGGAGACAGCCAGAGAACAATTAATCAAGATGCTAAGTCTCTATCAGGATTATACTGGAATTAGAGTGAAGGTCATCTTCGATGGGGACGAGCCGGATAAGCCCTCTCCCCAGATAGTGATGGGTCTGGAAGTTATCTTCTCTTCAAGAAAACAGACAGCGGATTCAGTCATTGAGAGGTTGGTATATGCCAGTCAGGAGAGGGAGAAAATCCAGGTGGCAACTTCCGATTACCAGGAGAAGATGATGGTTTTTGGCCTGGGGGCCCAAGTCATCTCGGCTCCTGACCTGGAGCGGGAGATCTCCTACACTCTAAAAGAGGCAAGAGGTTTTATTAGGAAAAACTAACCATGGAGAGCACAGACTTTGGACGCAGATTTTAAAGATTTAAATTTATACTATAGGAATTTCCTTTTTAAGTCATTGAAACTAAAGCACTTAAA
>CAZLTH010000270.1:0-2863 GCA_964562355.1 uncultured Syntrophomonadaceae bacterium
GGACGAAAAGACAAGTAAGATTGTACAGGTTATTTAGGAACAAGCCCTTAGCTGAGCAGTTACGAAAACACAGAACAAGGAGCTACTTATCGGCAATGATTTTGCTGTAGTTCCTAAACCGAAAGTGCGAATAAAAATTTTAAAAATTTTTCTTGACAGCTACCTTTTATTTATAGTAGAATTGGGAGTAACCACATATAGTAAATTTAATGAAGGAAACTAGTAGGCAGGGGAACTCTTCTCAGAGAGCCGGGCAGATGCTGTGAGTCCGGTGTTGTGGTCTTTGCTGAATGGCTTCTGGAGAATGCTGACCGAATTTTGCTAAGAAGATAGTAGGCTCAGCCGGAACTTTTACCGTTAAAAAGAAGCAGATCTCGGAAGAATATTTTTTCTTCTCGCATCTGGCAGAGTGGTCTGTTGTTGTTTTCTATTTTATAACAGTAGACAAATTGGGTGGCACCACGGGTAATAACCCTCGTCCCTAGGACGAGGGTTTATTTTTTTGCCCAAAAAAATAAAAGGAGGAGTAAACACGTGAAAACCAGAAAAATATTTTTATCGGAGAAGGAGATCCCGCGGCAATGGTACAATATTCAAGCGGATATGCCGAGTGGTATGAAACCGCCGCTTAACCCGGCTACCATGAAGCCTATCGGACCGCAAGATTTGGAAAGAGTTTTTCCCATGAATCTGATCGAACAGGAAGTCAGCACGGAAAGGTATATTGATATTCCAGAAGAAGTTTTGGAGAAGCTGCTTATCTGGAGACCTGCTCCTTTGCAGCGAGCTGTTGCCCTAGAGGAACATTTAAAAACTCCGGCGAGGATATACTATAAGGATGAATCAGTAAGCCCTGCCGGCAGTCACAAGCCGAATACAGCTTTGCCGCAGGCGTACTATAACAAAAAATTTGGCATTAAAAGGTTAACTACGGAAACAGGTGCCGGGCAATGGGGCAGTGCTTTGAGTTTAGCTTGCAGTCTTTTTGGTTTAGAAATAAAAGTATATATGGTGCGAGTCAGTTACGAGCAAAAACCTTATCGTCGCCTGATGATGGAGGCTTGGGGAGGTAAATGTATACCTAGTCCCAGCCCCGAGACTGTTTTTGGTCGTCAGATACTAGAGAAAGACCCGAATTGTCCCGGTAGTTTGGGTATTGCTATCAGTGAAGCAATTGAAGATGCAGTAACCAGCCCTGACACACGCTACTCTTTGGGCAGTGTTTTAAATCATGTCATGCTACACCAGACTATCATCGGGCTGGAAGCGCAAAAACAGATGGCTATAGCAGAAGAGGACCCCGATATTATAATCGGCTGCGTTGGTGGCGGCAGTAATTTTGCTGGACTAACATTCCCTTATATCCGGGATAAGATTCATGGCAAGGAAATGAGAATTGTTGCTACTGAGCCCACGGCTTGCCCTACCTTGACCCGGGCGCCTTTTGCTTATGACTTTGGGGATACTGCATCTAAGACACCTCTTTTACCCATGCATACCTTAGGGCATAACTTTATGCCACCCTCTATTCACGCCG
The DNA here is from genome assembly GCA_964562355.1 of uncultured Syntrophomonadaceae bacterium. GTDB lineage: Bacteria > Bacillota > Dethiobacteria > PWVN01 > PWVN01 > CAZLTH01. The sequence continues at coordinate 1,538 of CAZLTH010000270.1, forward strand.
GTGGGTTACGTTATCATGGGGTAGCACCTTTGATTAGCCAGCTAATGTTGGATGGGCTTATCGAAGCTCAATCTTATAATCAATTAGAGACTTATGCGGCAGGTGTTTTATGGGCACGTACAGAAGGGTCTATACCAGCACCGGAGACCTGTCATGCCATTGCCGCAGTCGTGGCGGAAGCTGAAAAAGCAAGAGAAGAAGGCCAGGAAAAAGTAATTCTGTTTAATTACAGTGGGCATGGATTGCTGGATTTGAATGGTTATGCAGCCTATCTAAATGGTCAGTTGCAGAATTTTAGCTTGCCGGAAAAGGAGATTGAAAAAGCTCTGGTAGAAGTGAAAGGGTATCCGTCGCCTACTATCCTGTAACCTGCTCAATCGACAGCGAGTTTTGCAAAAAAGATTAGACGCTGATTTGCGCTGATTACTATGATTAGATATGATAAAATCACTATCATAAAAATCATATGAATCAGCGTCCATAAAGGAATGGTTATAAGTATGAAAGAAAACGTGGCTAGGAAAATTATTAAAGTGCATTTGGTAAAAGGGGAAATGATTCCTGGGGAAGAGATGGCGATTAAAATCGACCAGACTTTGACCCAGGATGCTACCGGGACTATGGCTTATCTGCAGTTTGAGGCTATGGGATTACCACGAGTTTTGACGGAGCTTTCAGTAAGCTATATAGACCATAATACTTTGCAGACAGGTTTCGAAAATGCTGATGACCATCGCTATCTTCAGACAGCAGCCGCCAAGTACGGAGTATTTTTTTCTCGACCGGGAAACGGCATCTGCCACCAGGTGCATCTAGAGCGCTTTGGTATTCCAGGCAAAACATTACTGGGGTCGGATAGCCATACCCCTACTGGTGGAGGTTTGGGAATGTTGGCTATCGGGGCAGGTGGGTTGGATGTGGCTGTGGCCATGGCCGGAGAACCTTTTTATCTGCTTATGCCGCAGGTAGTTAAGGTAGAATTGAAAAACTCTCTGTCTCCTTGGGTTACGGCTAAAGATATTATCCTAGAGGTTTTACGTCGCCTAGGAGTTAAGGGCGGTGTAGGCAAAATAATTGAATATGCTGGCAAGGGAGTGGAAACTCTTTCTGTGCCGGAACGGGCTACTATTACCAACATGGGGGCAGAACTGGGGGCTACGACTTCTTTATTTCCTGCTGATAGTGTAACACGGAAATTCCTGCGAGCTCAGGGGAGAGAAAAGGATTTCTCGGAAATATTGGCAGATGAGGGAGCAGCATATGATGAAATACTAAGCATAGATTTGAGCAAATTAGAGCCTCTGGTAGCTAAGCCAGACAGTCCTG
>CAZLTH010000271.1:0-2858 GCA_964562355.1 uncultured Syntrophomonadaceae bacterium
ACCCCAGAGAGCAAATTGAGCCGCATCTGGTGCTGCCCAAAATACTATATTAACTTTTTCTAGTACTTCATCAGCAACAACTTCTTCTTCTTCTGGAGCGCACCCAATTACACCACCAAACAGTACTACACACAACAAAATAACTAAAGCTTTTCTGAAACTATTTAACATTTTAACCGCCCTTTCTTATTTTTTTCTTGTGCTTTTACTCCAACGCCTCAAACAACCCCTTGATTTTTCTGAAAAATTATCTCAAGTTTTACCACCTCCCCGTGTTCGAATATTATTCATTAACCTCTTTCCCCTTTGCAATACCTTCTACAAGAACTCAATCCATATTAAGTTCTGTTGCAGCATGTTAATCTATTTTTGCTTACCGGTTGTTCTTTTTTTATTATACACGAAAACTTTTTCATTTGTCAATAAAAAAATACTATTACTTCAATTCATAATTTACACTAATATTACCAGCACTGAAGCATGAAATTTTGCCATAAATATGATGTTACTTAACTCTTTGTTTAATTTGCTACGGAAAAATATCCTGCTAATTATTTTTCTCTGAATCAATTAAAACTTAACTTACTAACAAGTTGCCATGGTTAAATCATTATGAGGCTTTTGTAAGCTTCTTTTAAGCTTACAAAAGCCTTTCAAATCACAAAGACAACAAAAACAGCACAATAATACAGGGAGGCGAGGTTTCTGATGATCATCAGAAACCTCGCCTCTGTAAAGCACTAAAAATTATTGACAGCACACTAACCCTAGCGGTAGCACACGAAAAAGCAACGCCCTGTCTAACGTTATCTTTAAGCTAGGCAATCTTGCTTTTTTGTTGTTTGAGTCGCTGAACTACCGCTTGCCCTACAACGTAACCCCACTTTTAAAAATCGCAATTTCTCTAAAACCCATCTTTTCGGATTTAGTAAGTTGCCCGGAAGCTACTGCCATGACATACTCCCACAGCTTTTTTGTCAACTTTTCCATGTTCTCGCCATAAAGTAAAGAACCAGCGTTAAAGTCCATCCAGGCCGGCTTTTTCAGGTATAACTCCTTGGTAGTAGCAATTTTTACAGTGGGTACAACTGTCCCCAGCGGCGTTCCCCGGCCGGTAGTAAAAAGAATAACCTGGCAACCGGCAGCTGCCAGAGCAGTAGAAGCAACCATATCATTGCCGGGAGAACTCAAGAGATTCAAGCCTCTGTTTTTAACACTTTCACCATAGCTTAAAACATCCACCACGTTGCCACTACCGCCTTTTTCTATGCACCCCAAGGACTTTTCCTCCAGTGTAGAAATACCTCCCTGCTTATTGCCGGGAGAGGGGTTTTCATAAACAGGCTGGTTGTAAGCAAGGTAATACTCTTTAAAATCATTAATCAGTGTTACAGTTTTTTCAAATACTTCCCGGTTAACAGCTCTGCTCATAAGCAGTTCTTCGGCACCAAACATCTCCGGCACCTCGGTAAGAATTGCACTACCTCCACTAGCCAGCAATAAGTCAGAAAAAGCTCCGGTCAAAGGATTGGCAGTTATGCCGGAAAAAGCATCAGAGCCACCGCATTTTAAGCCCACCGTAAGGTTGGAAACAGAACAGGGTTGGCGGCGAAACTGGCAAACATGTTTCCCCAGCTGGTGAACAAGCTCAACTCCGGTTGCAATTTCATCCTCCACGTCCTGCGCCACCAAAAATTTAACCCTTTCGGAATTATATCCTAACAATACTTTTTGGAAAGCAGCAATATGATTGTTCTCACAGCCCAATCCCAGCACCAGTACGCCAGCAGCGTTAGGGTGTGCCACCATACTCGCCAGTATCTTCTGGGTCATCAGGTGGTCCTCCCCCAGTTGAGAACAGCCATAAGGGTGCTTTAATTCATAAACACCGTCAATCCCGGCAATACTCGCTATTTCTTGTCGTGCTCTTTGGGCAATCAATTCAGCGTTCCGGTTAACACAGCTGACCATAGGGATTATCCATATTTCATTTCGGCTCCCCACCTTGCCGTCTTCTCGCAAATAGCCCTGAAAAGTATCCCCATTGTCTTTTATTCCCTCTTTTTTCAGCTGAGGCTGGTAAGAATACTTTAAAATCTCTCCCAAGTTTGTTTTGAGATTATGGTCGTGCACCCACTGACCAGCTTTTATACCTGCAACCGCAATGCCGATAGGAAAACTATACTTCACCACCTGCTGACCTTTTCTGATATCTTGCAAGGCAATCTTGTGACCACTTGCTATCTCTTCCAGCACTTCGATATTGATGGTATCGCTGGAAACAGTCTCACCTTTTTTTTAAGGCAGACAAAACTACCGCCACATTATCTTTAGGTTTAATTTTAAACAACTTCATCTCTTCACCCCTGTTTTATGCTATTCTGTCAAAGGCAACTAATTTGCATTTTATCAGTTATTGGTTATCGGTTATCGGTTATCGGTTAATTGTTAATGTTGTATAGTAAGTTGGAAAGCCGTGAAGCGTTAACCCATCCGTACCCTTCGTAACCCCTGTAAACTGTAAACTGTAAACTGTAAACCGTTAACCGTTATTACGCTCGTTGACAAATGCTAGTTTTTAGTCTACATCAGTATATATGTTCTTGTCTAGTGCCTGTCCTACACCTGCAGTTAAAATATTGTAAAGATGCAGCGCCACTTTCTCGGTCAGACCGCTCACCTGGTTCAAGTCCTGCCCCCAGATAGTTGTGTTAACAAATACTTTCTGTACCAAAACACGCAGAGAGTCTCTGCTGCCATCGCTTTCCTGCCAGACATTTTGAAAAAATAAGAGCACGTTCAAGTCATCTTTCAGGGTAAATTCCTCTTTCCCCCGCCGGCATTTCATCACAGAACCA
>CAZLTH010000272.1:0-2851 GCA_964562355.1 uncultured Syntrophomonadaceae bacterium
GTCACTCAGTCACTCAGTCACTCAGTCACTCAGTCACTCAGTCACTCAGTCACTGGTCACTAAAACTAACCACCTTGCTGATCCTCTCCATAGCCTCCTGCAACCGTGGCACCTCTACTGTCAGGGCAATACGAAAATATCCCTCACCATATTCGCCGAATCCCTGTCCGGGGGTTATCACTACTCCTGTTTTATCAAGTACCTTCCCTACAAACCCCTCTGAAGTAAAGCCTGCAGGAACAGGTGCCCAGATATAGAAAGAACCTCCCGGAGAAAGAGGCGGCCATCCCATTTCTTGTAAAGCTTTCACTACAACATCGCGCCGCTCTTGATAACGTGCTCGCAGAGAGTCAATAAAGCTGTCTCGCTCCAGGCTGGTTAAAGCTTCTACCCCGCTGTACTGAATCGCCTTGGGCAAGCCCGAATCAATATTGGTTTTAAACCGTCCTAACACCTCCAAAGCTTGGGCATTACCAACAGCATAGCCGATACGCCAGCCGGTCATATTAAAGGTTTTGGAAAGAGAATTGAACTCAATTCCTACTTCCTTAGCCCCTGGTACTTGTAAAAAACTTAAAGGGCGAGAGCCATCATAAACTAACTCACTATAGGCAGCATCATGGCAAATGAGAATATTATGGCGACGAGCAAAATCCACTACTTCCTGGAAGTAATCTAAACTAGCTACTGCGCCAGTGGGATTATTCGGATAGCACAAGAAAAAAAGTTTAGCTCGCTTGGCAACTTCAAGAGGAATCTCCTTCAATTGAGGGAGATAACCGTGTTCTTCTTTTAAGGGAATGCGATAAACCTCACCACCGGCAAACGAAGTTCCAATGCCATAAACCGGATAGCCTGGATCAGGCACCAGATTAAAATCCCCAGAGTCTATGAAGGCAAAGGAGATATTAGCGATACCTTCTTTAGATCCAATCAGGGGCAATACCTCTCGCTCTGGGTCCAGCTCTACCCCATAGCACTGCTGGTAATATAAGGCAACCGCCTCTTTGAATTCATCCAATCCTGCATCGGGGGGATAGCAATGGTTCTCAGGGCGCACAATTTCTCTGGCCATGCGCTTTAGAATATAATCAGGAGTGGGGTAATCGGGATCACCTATGCCCAGTCGGATAACATCTGCCCCCTGAGCTACTTTCTCCCTGATTTTACGATCAATCTCAGCAAATAAATAACGTGGCAATTGTTTGATTCGTTTAGAACTTTCAATCATAATAATCCTCCTTAAATTGGAGGTGGGAGGTGAGAAGTTGGAGGTTAGAGGGATCTTCTCCCAACTCACCTAGACAAACACACAGGCTTGCCCACCCACCCACTTACTTGTTCACTCATCCATTGACTCCAAAATACTATTTTATAAACGAATACGATGCTGTTTGCAGTTTTCCCACTTTTCACTTTTCACTTTTCACTTCACCACTTCCAACCTCCAATCTCTCACTTCTAACTTCCAAATGAGCTGGTATTGATTCAAGGCGAATTATGTCCTCGTAGGTTTCTCTTTTTACCACCGTTTCCACCTGACCATTTCTTAAAAACACTACTGCTGGTCGGAGATGACGGTTATAATGACTGAACATGGAAAAATGATACGCCCCTGTGCTGAAGATTACCAGGGTATCTCCCGGTCGAGGTGAAGGCAGAGCAATATCTTTAATCAGGATATCTCCTGATTCGCAAGCTTTGCCGGCAATAGTAACAACTTCTTCTGGGGATTCTTGAGGACGATTGGCCAAAGCAGCTTCGTAATGAGCTCCGTAAAGAGCACTGCGCAGGTTATCACTCATACCCCCATCTACCGAAACATACCGCAGGATTCCAGGCAAATTTTTAACGACACCTACAGTATACAGTGTAACCCCTGCCTCACCTACAATGGAGCGACCCGGCTCAATCATTACAGTTGGTAGCGGGTAATCATGCTCCTGGCATTTTTCTCGTACCGCCCCTGAGAGAAGCTGTGTTATGTCGCTGAAGCTGCACGGCTGATCTTCAGAAGTATAACGAATCCCAAATCCGCCGCCAAGGTTTAACTCCTTTAGAGTTGTTCCTGTTTTGTGCCGAATCTTCTGCATCAAATCCATCATAATACTCGCTGCCAAGTGGAATGGCTGGCTATCGAATATCTGAGAACCAATATGGCAGTGCAGCCCATACAGTGTAATATGAGGCAGTTGCAAGGCTTTTTCTACCGCTACCATGGCTTGTCCGTCAGAAATTCCTAACCCAAATTTTGAGTCTTCCTGACCAGTTTGGATATACTCGTGGGTATGGGCAGAGACACCTGGCTTAACTCGCAACAATATGCCTGCTTTTTTGCCTTGCCTGGCCGCCTCTTTTTCCAGCTGCTCCAACTCCGGCAGACTATCAACTATAACTCGTCCCACTCCAACCTCTACAGCCATAGCCAATTCCGCAGGACTCTTATTATTACCGTGAAAATAAACTTGCTCCATAGGGAAACCAGCTTTAAGGGCGATATAAAGTTCCCCACCGGAAACTACATCCAGGGAAAGTCCTTCCTGCAAAATCAATCGACACATAGCTAGAGTTAGAAAGGCTTTTCCAGCATAGATAACTTCTCCCTTAGGATAATCCTTCTGCAAGGATTCTTTAAAAAATCGGCAGTTTTTACGCATCAACTCCTCATCATAAACATAAAGCGGGGTACCGTATTGCTGGGCCAGATTAACCAGGTCAACGCCGGCTAAGGTCAGATTGCCTACAGTATTTATTTCTGTTGTAGCAGGTAAATACATCTTATTATTTTCTCCTCCTGTCGTACTTTAACTATTCTAAAAATTTAATTCTATTCAGTAAATCTTTCTAACCT
>CAZLTH010000273.1:0-2851 GCA_964562355.1 uncultured Syntrophomonadaceae bacterium
AACGAAAATCCTTCGCAATATTGCACAGTTTATTTCATCACAAGCCCTTAGTTAACTTCAGTGGCATAAAATTAACTCTTTTGTGTCGACTCTATTTCTGGTAGAGAAAATTCCCGAGACCGTCCCGTTTCCTCTATTCTTACTCGTACTGTTCGTTTAATAACATTTATACTTTGCACTTTCCCTACTCCTTCCGGAGTCAGAACAGACTTCCCTTCTCTAGGAAAGTCCTCTCTAAGCTTTTTATAAGTACAAGATTCATAACGCAAACAACACATAAGACGACCACAAACACCGGAAATTTTTGCCGGATTTAAAGAGAGATTCTGCTCTTTGGCCATGCGAATTGATACCGGCTCAAAATCTCCCAAAAAAGTACTACAACATAAAACGCGGCCACAGATACCCAACCCACCTATCATCTTAGCCTCATCTCGCACCCCAATCTGTCTTAATTCTATCCGGGTACGAAAAGCTAAAGCTAAATCTTTGACTAATTCTCGAAAATCCACTCGCCCATCGGCAGTAAAATAAAATATTAACTTACTGCGATCAAAAATATATTCCACCCCTGTTAGTTTCATATCCAAATTATGGTTTTCTATCTTGTGCAAACAAATATTAAAGTACTCTTCCTCTTTACTGCGGTTTTCCATGACTTTATAATAATCACTTTCAGTTGCCTTACGCAAAACATTTTTTAAAGGCAATACCAATTTCTCTTGCGGTAATTCCTTTATTTCGGTCACTACTTCTCCATATTCCTGACCTCGGGATGTTTCCACTATAACTGATTCTCCTAGCTGTAGCGACAAAGAACCCGGATTAAAATAATATAATTTGCCTGCTTTCTTGAACTTTACTCCAACAACTTTCCGCAAATTATAACACCTCCTTCAATTCCAATAAAAATACCCCTAGCATAAGCTTCAAATTGATCGGGGTAATCATTTTTTTTTGTGCCATCAGAACTATCTCTATAGCTTTTAAAAGACCTGTTTCCGAGGAATTTACCTGCTCTAAGGATGCTAAGAAATCTATATTATAGAGAACTTTTTGACGACCTAACTGTCTATAAATAAGTACATCTCGTAAAAAAAGCAACCACAAACTTAAAAAGAGTTTCAGGTTTTTTTCTTTAGAGAGCTCCTCTGCCAAGGGAAAGGTTTCCCCTTTTTCGTTCTCCTGTAATCTGCTAAAAAAAGAAGCAACCTGGCTTCTTAAAGCCTGAAAGTTTTCATCTGTCACCATAGCTACAGCCTGACCCACAACACCTCCAGCCAGAGAAGCAAAGGTCCGGGCTTTGTTTAGGGAACAATTTTCCCTCTCTACCAAAAACTCCGCTAGCTTCTCTTCCGCTACTGCCTTGAAAGTAAAAATTTGACAACGAGACTTTATAGTAGGCAAAAGAGCCTGCGCACGAGAGGTTAACAGTATAAAATTAACATATTCAGGAGGCTCTTCTAATAACTTTAAAAAGCTATTCGCTGCCGGCACACTCATATCCTCCGCCCCGTCAATTATCCAAACTCTTTTCCTTCCCTCATAGGGGCGACTAACCGTTTCCTCTTTCAGGCGACGTATCTGCTCAATCCTAATATTACTCCCTTCCCGGCTAATTATACGCAAATCAGGCTGCGTCAAAGTAGTTGTTTTGCGGCAAGAAAGACACTGTCCACAGGGAGGCTCTTTTCGGTCAGCACAGTTCAGTGCCGCACCTAGAAAAAGTGCCAACGTCTTCTTACCACTCCCTGCCGGACCGACAAAAAGAAGAGCTTGGTGTAATTTTTCTTCTTGCAATCTCTTCTTTAAAAAGATTACTAATTGCTCCTGCCCAACAAAGTCGTTAAAACCTGGCAATTCTTCCACCCTTTCAAATTGGAAGTGAGAGGTGGGAGGTTAGAGGTTGGAAAAGTACCTAGAGCTACCTGAACTTGCCCCTACTCTTACCCACCGCCACTGACAACTAATCACAACAACAACAAAACCCTTACATATATCTCCTCATGAATTTCTGCCACCGTTTTTAAGCGGTCTCCTTCAAGGCAATCTATTATTTCCCAGCCATACCTATCAGCTAGCAGACAGGCGTTCTGATAAGAACGCACTAGGTGACTATAATTTCTTTCATGTATATCTTTCTCTTCCTTTCCCGTGAACTTGTTAACTCGCTGACGCATCAATTCACGGGTATAGGCAGGTGGCATATTTAAGAAAAATACCTGGTCGGGAGGAGGCAGTTTAAACTTTGAGAACTCAAAGTCCCACAACCAATCCAAAAAACTTTCCCTCTCCTGCTCGTCTGCTATTTTTCCTGCTTGGTGTACCATATTGGAAGTTGTATAGCGATCCGCTATCACAATACCGCCCTCTTGCAAGAACTGTTTCCAGTCCTTGTTATAAGAAACATACCTGTTTACAGCATAAAAAGTTGAAGCTACATAAGGGTTAACAGCATCAGGATCGCACCCAAAGTCACCTCTCAGGTACATTTTTATCAAAGCTGCCGACTCACTCTCATAATCCGGGAACTCTATCTTCCTTACCCTGTAACCATCTCGTTTTAAACGGAGATACAACTTTTCAGTCTGAGTAGCTTTACCGCTCCCATCTCCGGCCTCTATAACAATAAGCTTACCCGACATATAAACTTCACACCTCAACTTTTTGACGAGTGACTAAGTGACTAAGTGACTAAGTGACTAAGTCAGCCCATTCGACTGCGCTCAGAGCTTGCCCTGAGCGAAAGTCGAATGGGGCAGGCTCTACGACTGTAAGCAAGTAAGGACGACGAGGTTAGTTTGTTCTTACCCACTGACTTACTCAGTCACTCAGTCACTCAGTCACTCAG
>CAZLTH010000274.1:0-1413 GCA_964562355.1 uncultured Syntrophomonadaceae bacterium
TCAACATTTCGTCATCTAAAATACTCCCCTTTACAAATTTTATATTATCTCCTTCCGGAATATTCCACTCGTATGCACTCGATAAATCGTCTAAGATTATCACTTTCTTTGCATTCAGCTCCGCTAACTTCCTGCTCAGGTTTGTTCCTATGCATCCCGCACCGCCTGTTACTAATACAACCTTCCCTTCGTATTCGTTTTCTATACCCATCTTTTATCACTCCTTTTTAACCACGAGATTACACGGATTCTCACGAGAAAAAAATAATCAAGATATAATTGGCTTTGCATCTTACACCTCATTTCTTGTGTCCCTCTTGTGAAATCTCGTGGTTTTTCACCTCCGCTTTATTTGCTCTAATACCAAACCGATATCCATTTTAGTAGACTCCTTTATCTTATCGTTTTCATGCTTGTGGTGTGGGTATGTGCTTATCTCTTTATGATGTGGCACGTTATCCCATCTGATAACCGTATCGCCTTTCATGAAATGATAGGAATATTTAATGAGTTGCCTATCTTTATATCTTTCCCTGACATGAAGAACGGCGGAATTAACCAAATATGCAATAGCAATGAGTTTTTCATCCTTTGGCAACTTTATAGCTTCTTTCACAACTATCCTCCTTACCAAACTGCTTAGTTTAAGCGAATTTAATGTTTCTTCAATTGCAATAGGACATCTCTCCTATACTTTTTTAAAGATTCTAATAGGTCAATGTAATCGCCCCAATCTATCCAATCGTCCTCTTCCTCAAAGGATGCTCCCTCTCTTTTTATTCTATCATCAAATTCTGTAAACTCTGTGCCATACTTTCGCTCAAATTCCATCACATTTTCTTCGAGCTTTGTGGTCTTACTGTCGAGCCACTCTAAAACAACTTTATTCCATGCATCTTTTGTATCCTCTACGGGATAAAAAACCTCAATTGCCCTTTTTACCACTTCTGACGCCATATTTATCACCACCATACTCCTAAATATCTTTTAAATGTTTATATTTGTTCTGTATAAACCTTTTTCATCCACTCCACCGTCCTTCTAATTCCCTCTTCTGGCATGGCCTTCGGATCATGTTTTAAATCTCTAACCGCCTTTGAAAAGTTCATCGTCTTTATCTTTGTAGTAAAGCGCATGATAGATGAATTTTGGGATGAACCCCCTATAAGGCGTGTAGTGTTCGCCTGGCCCGTAACAGTTAACCGGTCTTACCCTGACAGTCTCTGTTCCAAACATCTTAGCTGAATTCCGGCACATGAGCTCCCCTGCCCATTTGGTGATTGCATAGTCGTTCATCTGATAGGTATCTCTTATCGGATTCTTCCCCATTACATCTTCGGTCATTACGCCTTCGTAGTCACCATAGACTTCTGCACTGCTGAAGAAGATTATTTTAAATTTTAGTTTTTCTTG
>CAZLTH010000274.1:1513-2823 GCA_964562355.1 uncultured Syntrophomonadaceae bacterium
TCTGGGTCATCTATTGTGATTTTATCTCCAAGTTTATATACAGGGCACTTTCCTCTTATTTTATGGACTACAATTTCAAGCAATTTTCTATAATCCCCCTAATTTTTTTGCAGTATTTTAACAATCTTTTCTGCTGCTTTTCCATCACCAAACAGATTCTTCCAGTTGTTTTCTCTGCTGAGCATTATTTGTGAGCATTCTAAGATTTTCTCCGGGACTGCTCCGGCAAGGATGTTTGAGCCCACCTCAAGGGTTTCGGGTCTCTCGATGTTATCTCGAAGTGTGACACAGGGAACACCTAAAATGCAAGCCTCTTCCTGAACACCGCCGGAATCGGTAAGAATAAGCCCGGCATTCGCTTCAAGTTGGAGGAATGATAGAAAGTCCACAGGATCAATTAAGGTGAGGTTTTGAGGCCTTAAGTCGAACTCTTTCAGCCTTTTTTGAGAACGAGGATGAATGGGGTAAACCAGAGGGAGACCAAATACCTCAACTAACTTATCTAGCCCATCAAGGATGGAAGAGAATCTTGCCGGGTCATCAACATTCTCCCCCCGGTGAAGAGTTACCAAGAGGTATTGCCCTGGACAAAGATTTTGTCTTTGGGAATCCCCTCCCTTAACAAATTATCTTGTGCCTTTTCAGTTGGTGCAAAAAGATAATCGCTACAGTGATCGGTTAAAACTCGGTTTATCTCCTCTGGCATTCCCCTGTCGTAACTCCTCAAACCTGCTTCCACATGCCCTACTTTTATATGTAGTTTAGTAGCAGCAAGAGCACCTGCTAAAACCGTGTTCGTGTCCCCCTCTACCAAAACAACATCCGGCTTTTCTTTTAGCAGGGCTCTCTCAACTCCTGTTATAATTTTTCCTGTTTGTTCGCCATGCGAGCCCGAACCAACATCTAAATTGTATTTCGCTTCTGGTAGTTCGAGCTGCTCAAAGAAAACTCTGTCCATGTTGTAAGAGTAATGCTGACCTGTGTGTAAAATGAAATAATCTAAACCTAAACGCTTGCATTCCCTTATTACTGGGCTCATCTTTATTATTTCTGGCCTTGTGCCTAAAACTATTGCAATTCTTTGCATCTCTCTTTATCTATATTTATCTTTTGGATAGTCCAACGCGAATAAATTTTTCATTCTTTTCTCTATAACTTTCTCTTCGTTATACGTTGGAACAATAATTGATCCAAAAGGCTGATAAGAATAATCTTTGTTTTCCGTTTTTGATCTTAATGCAACAATAGCCCTTAAAGAAGGATAGCCAACGAACTGATAGATGATGAGGAAAGTAAGTAAGTAAAGTAAG
>CAZLTH010000275.1:0-2820 GCA_964562355.1 uncultured Syntrophomonadaceae bacterium
CCATCCTAAATATATATCATATCATACGATCTTACTCAGCGAAGCCTAAATTACCACGTCCGAAATTTCAGATATCGGAATCGTATTGCCGACGCCATCAGCTCACTCGCTTCTATCTTGATTGTACTTTATGCTGATGATGTTGGCAATATATTGTTGTACAACGTTGCGCACGGAAACTACCAATTGCCATGAATCCTACAATATGTTTCCTACTCCCTAACAAGTACTGCTACATCTTTGTACTGGAGAGCGGAAATACTTTGTTATCTAGAGTATCTTTATGTGGCTTCATAGGAATACCCTAGATTTTTTAATTTTCCATGTTAATTTGCCCTCGCCCCGCAAAAGTTTCATATCCAAAATCTTTGTATAATTGTATTGCATTATCATTTTGAACATCACTTGCTAAAAAGCTTCTTTTAGCACCTTTTGATTTTCCCCAATTAATAGAATAGTTTAATAGTGAACGTCCTACACCTTGACGCTGGTATTCAGGATTAACTGCCAACAGTCGAATCCATAAAACGATACCTTTTTCACTATCAAATCCATAAAGATTTACTAAGGATACTCCTATTCTTTTTCCATCCTTTTCAGCAACAAATATCTTAGAATTTTCAGATTCACTCCATTGTTTAATTGTATTCTCTGTTTCTCCAGCAAAACCTCTAGATTGACTTTTACATGTTTTTGTAATGTTGCTAGCTTTTAAATATTCTGTGTTTCTTATTTCTCTTATCAGTATACTATGTATTTGTTGCTGAGATTCTATGGTGTTTAGGTCATTTTGCCAATAATCAACAAATTCACTTGTCATATTAAACCCAACTTCTCCCATGTCACTAATAAAAATCTCAGGTATAAATTCAATATATACTGTTTTACCATTCGCATAAATAAGAAAATCGTTAAGTTCCTCAATAAAATTTTCTTTACTATTACTTGCCCAATATAATTGAATTTTATCTCTAGAAACTTTATATATAAAAATACACTTTTCAGTTTCTTTAAATATTTCTGCTCCAATTATATCTTCCACATCAATATATTCTAAAGAATTATATTTATATTTTCTACCTTTCTCAAGTATATGCTTCATGCTATTCACCCCTTGCTCCTTATATTTCCTGTAGTAAATTAACCTATCTTTTCCTTATTCAGTTTTCAATGTGCAGATGATCCTTTTTGCTGCGGAATATTAATCAAGTTGCTGGTTTTATCTAGTGTGCAATGTCGTACAACGTTTCGTGTTTCCGACGGACGACCTTCTAATAATTGTTCCTGGCTGTCGAAATAGCATTTCTTTTCGGGACAACTCTAACTCCGTAAGCAGCTGAGCGTCTGTTGAGAATTGCTGTGTTAGATGATGTAAAGAGCTTTCTATCAGACAATTTTTCTTTTTCCAAACTTATTTATTCAAGTTCTGTGAATAACTCATGTATATTCCCATCTGGATCAGAAAACAATGCTGTTCTTTGATTCCATGGCATATTCTTTGGTTCCTGTACCCCTATTGCGCCTCGTTCTAATAATTCTAAATAAGATGCATCTAACTCCTCAACTGATTTGTACGGAAATGCAAATTCAAATCCTTGACCAACTGATTTTTCTTTATACTTGTCTGTATATGGGTACATAACTGACCTAAGACAAATTGCAAACCGTACACCATCATTTTCAAATTCTACGTATTCGCCTAAATCATTCTTAATCTTAAAGCCTAATGCTTTGCTATAAAACAACTTCATACTTTCCATACTATCTGTCCAAATTGTGACTAAACTTATTTTTGATTTCATATTTTGTCCCCCTTTTAACTTTCTTCTACTAATTTTGGCTAGCTCTTTATTTCATCTAACGTTTCGTGTTTCCGACGTCCCAGCACCTTAGAAGTGTTCGCTCATGCCTGCAAGTTTACGAGCGGCTAATGCGAATACTGTCCCGACGGGCTTAGGCGGTGGGATGTGCGTAGCGAACGGAAATATTTTGTTATCAGATGTTACCTCATTTAGCTTCGAAGCATCTTCCCTAGATTCTTCTTGCATGATGCTTTTGCCATCGAAATTATACTTATACTTATTTTCTACGATACATAATATTCCAAATATCCTTGCCCTTGAATCCGCATTTTCTGTATAACGATTCTGGTTTTGTTTTATCATTAATTTTACCAGATACTGTAACAAATTCAGCTTTTACTTCCAGCCTGTTAAGTAGCTCATTCACAATAACTTTCCCTATTCCTTTACATTGATATTTAGGTAATACTTGTATCCATTCTAAAATACCCTCTTTAATGTTTCTATCAAAATCTGCAATACCCAAACCAACCGGTAAGTTAGTATTTTTCACCATAATAAGTATCCATAAATTCCCATCATACACTTTTTCTTTAGTCCAACCGACCACTTGGCTTTCTGTAACAGATATATCTGAATAACAATTATTAATAATATCGGTCACAATTTGCTTTTCTTTATTTATATCAACTGTCTTTATATAATAATTAATATCTAAATCTGCATCTAATATTGACTTCATGTCATGTGAAATCCTAAAATACTTTGTATTATCATAACTATCCAAATATCCATCATTATAATTTTTGTCATGAATTATTAGCATATTATCTGGCACTGAAACCTTTTCTTCTTTCCAATATGGTATTGAAAGTGATGAACATGGGTTCTTTATATAGTCGTATTTGGAAACCATATATACTTTACCTCCAAAAAAATTTTATACTGCATAAAGTCCATAATGTTTATGACCCTAAAGGAATACCCCGACATGAATGAGTCAATTTCTTATAACGTT
>CAZLTH010000276.1:0-2783 GCA_964562355.1 uncultured Syntrophomonadaceae bacterium
TTTATGGTTGAGATATCTCCAACACGGTGATGGTCTATGATTTCAAGAATATTGGCCTGTTCGATACCTGGTACAGCTTGTGAAATTTCATTGTGGTCTACTAAAATTACCTGTTTTTGAATCGGATTAAGCAGATCACTTCGAGTGATAATCCCAAATAGGTACCTGTCTTCATCTACTACCACAACGCAGCGAGTTTCTGACTCTAATATATGTTCTTTAACCTCTTTGACAGTTGTTTGTATCCCAACTACAGGTACTTGCGGAGACATTACACGAGAAACAGGCGAGCAAAGATTTACTAACTGGGCTGTAGCAAAAGTTCGATGCGGAGAACTGATAATTAAAACACCGTGTTGCTGAGCTAGTTCTAGTATTTCCTTGCTGACAGAATAATCCCCGGTGATAACCAAAGCTTTGCAACCAGCCTTAATGAGATCTCTTTGCACGTCGGTTCTGTCCCCTAAAATAGCAATCCCACCTTGCTCTAACCGGTTAGAAATCGTTATTCTTTGTGCAGCAGCTACAAAAACGTTTCCAGAAAGAACAGATATTTTACCAGTATTTGTTATAACCTTTCCCTGTAAAGCAGAGACAAGCAAGCTTAACCGCACAGGATCAGCAGAAAGACCTTCAATATCCAACTGTTCTGCGTAGAAGACAGCTAGCTTCAAGACATCTAGAACCCCTAGCAGTTTGCTGTCAGCGTCTACTACAGGCAAAATGCGTAAGTTTTTGTTTCTGATTAAACGAATGGCATCTAAAACAGACTGCTCCGGCAAGATGAAAATAGGTTTGCTGTAATGCATGTCATCTACGGTGGCAGCTACGCTTTCCATAAGCAGTGGTGGCTCTAAGCCAAATCTTTCCAGCACATAACTTGTTTCTTGATTTAATTTGCCGACTGCACAAGCAACGTAGAGCTGTTTTTCATCCAATCTATTTTTGAAGTAAGCATAACCGATAGCTGCACAAACACAGTCGGTATCAGGAGAGCGATGACCAATAACTAGGATACGATTTTTTTTGTTCATAGCAACATTCCTCCTTAAAGATAAATCACCCGTATCTTGTTTTCAACTAAGAATATTAATTTTTTTCTGCAATTAACAAACAAAAAAAGTATAACAGAAAACCTTTAAGAAAAAATTAAAAATATGTAAAGATTATATAAAGATTACCTGCGTCTGGTGTTATACTGGCGCAAACAAAAAACTAACATTTGTCGATAAACGTTAGTCAAGAGAAATCCTATAAGATCGCTTTGTCCTTTCTGCGCCGCTATAGAACAAATCCATCATTGTTGCGATACTTTTGTCTGGTAAGCTGCAGGGATGAATTGAAATAACTTTAAATACTCCAGATGCTTTATCAGCATCATTGTTTCCCAGACCCGAACCCACGGATGTGATAAGAATTTCTTTTTATAGAAAAGGCCGTAATTGCTGATTTCAGAAAAATCTAATCCATCTCCTATGAGTTGCAATATTCGATCGTGTCTTTCTTCGATTGTGGCCAAAAACCCACTCAAATATTTAATAAAATCTTTTCTTTCTAGTACTACCGGATCATGGGCAGTAACAAAATAATCGGCTATAATACTTTTGATCTTTTCAGCACTTTCAACCAATTCCTGAATGTCGCTGTCCTCACCACCATACCATGGTCCCCATTCTGCTAATACATTGTAATCGCTCACATAGCAAAGCAAAACGCTCGGGAAATAGAAACAACACATGCTGTCTGCATGGCCTGGTATATGCATGATCTCAATTGATTCTGAGCCAAGAGATAAGACGTCTCCGTCAGAATATGTAGCAGAGACTTTGCCAATAGAACTGTAAAAACTTCTGTCATAAGTAAACGATTCATCATTGTCGGGTATTTCTTTTTCCCGGTTTAGAATTCTTATCAGGTTTCTAATCCAGAACTCGCCCTGTATGCGCAACGCACCATACTTTTCAGCAAACTTGAATACATCACTCATCGCGTCTTTGTCGTATTCATGAACCTGAATACACGCGTTCTTAAACAGATAATTGTACCTTATATGATCAAAAAGGTAATGCGAATTGACCACTCGAACAATCCTCTCGTTTGCTAGGCACTGCAAGGTTTCAAGACCAGCAGCGGGATCAATCAGTGTTCTGGTCTTGTCTTTTACATAGATACTATTACAGTATGGATACCGGCTGTTTTTCTGTCCCCAGATAATGTTTATTTTCCCCAGACGTGTGCTTTTTGCTATCATTTTTGTCGCTCTCCTTTCTGCTGACCAAGTGACCCATCTGCCTTCATCTCCATCCTTTAAACTGACAACGACTGGATAGATTCATCAAACGTTGTTATTTGCTCACAGCCATTCTCGGTTATAACAAAAGTATCTTCTATTCCTAAGGCTCCGTCGTGAAAAATAAATTTGGGCTCTAGAGCAAATACCATTCCAGGCTGCAGGATAATATCATAATTGCGAGCAATGACAGGCAGTTCATCTAACTCAATACCAACCCCGTGCCCTCCGTACTGCACCCTGATGACCATTTTGGCGAAAAACTGACTCCAGTTGTCCCGCAAGTTCAAGCTCTGAAACTCCCTCTTTTAAGAAATCGCCAACCCGGGAAAACATAGTGTGGTTTAGTGTTGCAGCTTCTTTCAGCCTTTCAATTTCATATGAACTTTTTATCATCCTGATTTCCCGAATTATTTTTGAGATATCTATAATTTTAGCGGGATTCAACATATTTTTGTACTTTAAGTACAGATTTGTCGGCAAGATATCTAAC
>CAZLTH010000277.1:0-2782 GCA_964562355.1 uncultured Syntrophomonadaceae bacterium
GTGCTGGTGCATGTCTTACAGGATATCCAGCGAGAATTGGGCTATCTGCCGGAAGAGGCCTTGCGCACGGCCGCTAGAGAACTTGGTCTCTCCCTGGCCCAGGTCTATGGAGTGGGCTTCGTTTTATGCCCAGTTCTACTTTACTCCGCGCGGGAAAAATGTGCTCCGGGTATGTGTGGGGACGGCCTGCCATATTCGCGGGGCCTTAACAATTCTTGACCGATTTGAGAAGGAGCTGGACATAAAGGAGGGAGAGGCAACCGCAGACCTCTTATTTACCCTGGAGACGGTCAGTTGTGTGGGTTGCTGTGGCCTGGCTCCCGTCGTTGTTGCTAATGAAAAGGTGGTTAAAAAGAGAGACCACCCCCGGCTGGTAACCCGTCTCAAAAATCAAACCGGAGAACATCCGTGAACAGATTGAGAAGTCTGAATGACCTACAAACCCTGAGGGAGAAGCTTCTTCTGGAGGAGAAGAGACCCACAATAAGGGTGTGTTGCGGAACCGGCTGCTGTGCCGCCGGTGGTCTGGAGACTGCCGAGGCTTTCTCTAAAAAAGAAAGAGAAAAGCGATATAGAGGTGGTGAGAACCGGTTGTCAGGGATGGTGCGAAAAGGGACCGCTGGTGGCCATTGAACCTCAGCATCTTTTTTATCAAAGGGTTACTGACTTTGATGTGCCCAAGATAATGGATTTAACCGTATCCAGAGGAAGGCCAATAGATAGATTTCTCTATACTATCCCGCTAGCAGGGAGAGCGTTTCCTGGCGGGACGAGGTACCTTTTTATCAGAAGCAGATGCGTATCATCCTGCGTAATTGCGGGCATGTCGGTGCCGATAGTATCTATGACTCTATTAAGGCCGGGGGGTATGAAGCCCTGACTAAGGTGCTCTCCGGTATGACCCCGGAAGAGGTGATTGACACCATAAAGAGGTCAAAGTTGCGCGGTCGGGGGGAGCTGGATTTCCCACCGGGGTGAAGTGGGAGTCATGCCGGGCCCAAAAGGGGAAGGTAAAGTATCTCATCTGTAACGGGGATGAGGGTGACCCGGGCGCTTTTATGGATCGGAGCGTCTTAGAAGGGGATCCCCATTCTGTGATTGAGGGGATGCTCATCGCCGCCTATGATGCTATTGGTAATATAGCTCAGGGGTTTATCTATGTTCGGGCGGAATATCCCCTGGCGGTTACCAATCTGGGGCTGGCTCTTTATCAAGCCGGGCAACTCGGCTTGTTAGGTGAGGATATTCTTGGCACTGACTTTAGCTTCAATATAGAGATAAAGAGGGGGCCGGGGCCTTCGTCTGCGGTGAATCAACGGCGATGATGTTTGCTATTGAGGGGAGAAGAGGGATGCCTCGCCAGACCCCTCCCCGCTCGGTTGAGGCCGGCTTGTGGGGTAAGCCCACGGTGCTGAACAATGTGAAGACCTTCGCTACGGTGCCGGTGATCATTAATCGGGGCGCTGACTGGTTTGCCGGTATTGGCACGGAGCATTCTAAGGGAACACAGGTATTCGCCCTTACCGGGAAGGTCAAAAACACCGGGCTGGTTGAGTTACCTATGGGAACAACTATCAGAGAAATCGTCTTTGATATGGGAGGTGGTATTTTAGACGATAAGAGGTTCAAGGCGGTTCAGATAGGCGGACCCAGCGGGGGCTGCCTTCCTGAAGAATACCTGGACACGCCTATTGACTTTGACTCGTTAACAAGCATCGGGGCGATGATGGGCTCAGGGGGGCTGGTGGTAATGGATGAAGATGACTGCATGGTGGAAATCGCCCGTTTCTTCCTCTCCTTTACCCAGCGCGAGTCCTGTGGTAAATGTCCGCCCTGTAGAATCGGGACCTATCAGATGTTAGAGGTTCTAAACAGAATTGTGGAAGGGAAGGGAAGACCGGCTGACATCGAGCTTCTGGAGGGGATGGGCAACGAGATTAAAGCCACCGCCTTATGTGGATTGGGACAGAGCGCTCCTAATCCGGTGCTCACCACCATCCGCTATTTCCGGAATGAATATGAGGCCCATATTCACGATAACTACTGTCCGGCGGGGGTGTGCCCGGCCCTGGGAAGATACCGGATTGTGGAGGAGGAGTGCCTGCTCTGCAACTTGTGTAAGGAGGTTTGTGAAGAAGAGGCCATCATTGAGGAGCGCCGGAGATTCTTTATCGACCCGGATGATTGTGACGGATGCGGAAAGTGTCGGGCTGTATGTCCTGGTGATTGTATTTTGGTGGAACGGGGGTGATTCAGCCGGTGACTGGAGCGAAGGAAACCTGTGAGCTGGTAAAGACGCGGGAATTTTTCTTAAATTTTGCCGGGAAAGATTTGTGCGGCCGCTGCCGGCCCTGCCCCCAGAGCACCGGGCAGGTAATGGAGATATTAAAAAGACTCGCCCGGGGTGAAGGACAGGAGCAGGACATTAACCTTCTTCGCCTCATCTCGGCTAAGCTTCCGGAAGTGGCCCTGTGTAAGCGCGGTAAAGAGGCGGCCGGGGTTCTCGCTGATTCACTTGCCTCGGGAGAATATGAAGAACATCTAAGGGAAAAGCGCTGCCCGGAGAAATCCTGTGAAGAGCTTACCACCTACCGGGTAATTGCTGAGAAATGCACCATGTGTGGGAAGTGCAAGGAGGCTTGCCCTGAAGGGGCCATCTTTGGCGAGGAGTATCTACCTTATCTTGCTGATAATGCCCCTTATACCATCAAGGCAGAGAGGTGCAATAAGTGCGGGCTCTGCCTGCCGGTGTGTGCCCAGGGCGCCATAGAGCTGGTTTAAG
>CAZLTH010000278.1:0-2781 GCA_964562355.1 uncultured Syntrophomonadaceae bacterium
TCCCGTCTGCCGAAACATGACCACTTCCGTTACGGAAGGTTAAATAATATTTCCCTTTATACCTGGTAATATCAGTAAAGGCATTATGTCTTCCATCATGATATACTCTTTTAACTTCTTTAAGATTTAGTTGCATTTTTTTCTCCTTTGCGACCCTTCTTTTCTTCCGCCCGATTTGATCCCTACTGACTACTTTTTCCTTGAACTGTTTTAATGATTCCCTTTTTCTTTTACGGCCGGGGAACGCACAAACAGCTTTTTTTCATCTAAAACACTCCATTGGTACCTAACTGGACGGCCAGCACCGTCCAGCATTTCCTCGCTTAAGATGATTTTTCCAAAATCCAGGGGAGTAAAATAGTCGGGTTGGCCTTCCTCAGTCCGGAAAATATTACAATCTTTTGCTGCCTCAATCTGGGCTAGATCAATCAGGTCCCGCATGGCAAACCGGCGGACAACTGCATTTCCAATGGAGGTAATGCTAACCAGGTCTCGTTCTTCAAGCATTCTGCCGAGACGATTAAAGTCAGGATGCCGCGTACCGTAGTATGAGCTACCTTTACTGGGTTTAGGTTGATAGTCAGTCATTTTCTGTCTTACTATGGTGCCGTCTGGACGTCGGAGCCTTACATCCAGAGAAATCGCATGCCGGTAAGGGACATCGCAGATCCATTCCGCAAAGTGGTGGCTCGTTGAGGTAGCATAAGTCAGGCCTAATAAAAGAACCTGGGTGTTCAAAGCAAGCATAACCCCAAAAGAGGAACGTAGGTCAAAGGGAGATAATGCTGGATCCACCTGAGTGATTATTCTGGCCCTACGCCCAACGGCGGCAAAGCTGTGGCGAAAGGCAATGCTTCTTAGAGCCTTCGGATGCAAACGAACTGTCTCAGTAATAATCCCCATTTCGGAGCGGTCATTCTGAGGGTCAATGATGGGGTCTTTCTCAGCTTCATGGGCAAAGGTAAATGTAGGTACCACCAGGGTGCCTGTTGAGCCGAGAACCTCCAGCAGGGCCGCTACAATAGTTTTAGCACCTCCCTGGATATAGCCAAAAGTCCGCATGGCTGAGTGGACAAGGACAGTATCACCTACCTTAAGACCTACCTGGCCTAGCCCTTGAACAATATCAGCTTGAGAAAGCCCGGAGGTATTTTGATAGTTTTCTGAGTTAGTCAACTTCTTTCCCCTTCACTAATTTTCTTGATTCAAGATTGATATTGAATAGAGATGAGCGTTTCTTAAAAAAAGCCTTAGTTTGATCTGGCGACCGCAGAGATCGCCCACATCAGATTTTTCTGCCCACAATACCTTTGCCCGCAGCTCATCTTTTGTGATCGGCCTGGCCTCATCTTTAGTAAAACCCTTAATAGGTTGACCGCTATCGTTAAGGACCTCTACTTTAATAAATCCCCTGCTGGCGTTTGCGTTAATGCACAAGTTTGTTCCCTTAAGCAGAAACTCCTTGGTTACCAGTATCCCTTCTGTTGTGCCTGCCTCCAGGGAGACAAATCCGTCCAGCCGCAGCCTAGCCAGTCCGGTCTCAACATTCCAGTTAGCGATTGGTTGAGGCTTTTTATAACCAGGAGTTTGTCTGGTCCTGCCCTGCCCTGTGTAGTAAATGAAGATGTAGTCGTTAGCGATAACCGGCCGACCGGCCAGGCTAATGCATTCATCCCAACTTGCTTCAGGGCCCAGGGGAATATACGGATGACGATGGATGCGCTGCCACCTGATGCCGTCAAGGCTAGTGATTAGTTCAGTATACATGACACGACATCTGGCCGCATTCATTTGGATGGGCGGACCCAGAAACCCCTGACGGATATTCCTTGCCACTACTTGGCGCCACTCCTCTGGTTTAAATTCAGGTAGATTGCGGATCACATACAGCATGCCTATGTAGGTGCCTTCATAGTTAATAGCAGACAATCCAGCCAGTTCTGTGCCTGGCGGATCCTGATCATCGGATTGTAAAATAAGGGTTGGAGGGAGATGCCAGTTGACAAAATCATCGCTCTCGGTTCGTGCGACTACCCGCATCCCATAACCATCCGCACTACTATACATTACCAGTTTACCTTCCTGACGCTCCAAGCCAAATGGTATGGCAACTTCTGCATCACCAGGCCAGACCGGGTTATCTGGGTGCTCCGTCCAATGGATACCATCAGGTGAGAAGCCGACACAGTGACCCAGTAACCAGCCATCTTTCCGGGAATGATCTTTTCGGCCTCCCCACCAGATGGCTTTGAAACGTCTCTCCGGGTCCGGGTCTTTACGGTCAATAATAACTGCAGGATCGTGCATCATGCATTCAGCCATCAGAACGATGTTATTATCTTTGCTGCCTTCAAACTCCACAAGGCCGAGGCAAGGTTTATCCCAGTTGATACCATCGGTCGAGGTAGCGTAACACATATTAGAACCATCATCCGGCCCGTAGCAGGCTCCGCCCTGATACCAGGCCTTGAATAAAGCCTGGCCCTTATCATAGATAACCAGGCCTGTATCCACGAAAGCAGCATCGCGTTCCCATCTACAATCGGCTCGTATCACCGGATTCTCAGGACATTTGACCGGCTCACCAAAGTTCCGAACCAAACCGGACATCTCATCAATAAAGCGGTTATCAAGAAAAAGTTCTTTATGAACTATTGTATCTTTCGCCGAGTATGGGGACATAGCATCTCCTCCTACTTCAATACCGGTATTCATTCGCCACCTCGTATAAGGCCAGGATATTTTCTACCGGCGTATCAGGCTGGATGGTATGGGCCGGAC
>CAZLTH010000279.1:0-2770 GCA_964562355.1 uncultured Syntrophomonadaceae bacterium
AGCTATAAAAATAATAGGCAGTGACAGTGCATCATTATTTCCACAAAAAGAAGAAGAGTATTTAAAGAAACTCAAAGTTCTAGCAGAAAAGGACGTAGCGTCTGTTGTTTCTCACCATGGTGGGAAAATCTTTAATGCTGCACCGGATAATACTATTGCGCAAGTAGCCTTTATTATGTATGCTAATGATGTGCGCAGACTACCGGTAGTGAACGAGGAAAAGGAACTAGTAGGTATAATATCTTATTCAGATATAGCTAGTATTGTTGCTAACAGCTAATGTAATTAATGGTGGAGGGCATATTTATTTAGATTTTAGGGGGCATATCTTCTTTTAAGAGAAGGTATGCCCCTCTCCTCTATTACTGTTTTTTTCAAACCAACGCCCTAACTCTTCTACACTCAAATTATTGTTAGCAGTTTTTTTGGCAACTTCTAGTATTTCCTCTTTTGTTGTTTGCAGCAAAAGACTGTTTTTTTGTAACAGCATAATGCCTATGGTTATGCCTGTAGATGTGTTAGCAGAATTAAAAGGCTGCCCCCTGATTATAAACTGTGTTAAAGCTGCAGCCTTAGTATAAATATCGGGGTAGAGCTCTTTATTGCGGAATTTGGAGTGGGGTCTTAAAATTGCTGCTTTCAGCATTTTTATGTCTCGCAAACCTGTAGGCAGTCCTTTTTTTTGAGCCAAAATATAGTGAATGTAGAGAATTTCCTTTGCGTTTAATTCTTTCATTCTTCCAGTTTTTCTAAAACCTCCTCGTATTGCTTTAGAAAACCCTCCATCCGTTGTGGGAAGCCATCCTTTTGTGAAAACTTTTCTGTCAGAAGGGATATATTAATAGTTTTATCTTTTAGTTCTAAGACTACCTGATCGCCTTCGTGCAGGTTTAATTTTTGTAACATTTTTTTAGGAATTGAAATTACCTGACTATTACCAGCGCGAAAAACTTTTCTTATTTCCAATAGTAACATTCCTTCAATCCAAATGTATTCCCTAACCTATAGTTTAAAATTTAGTAACTACTCAGGCACATAGGGGCATAGGGGCAAAGTTATACTTGGCAAGGTAACATAATCGTACTTTAGACTGCTCTAATAAAAGGGCAAGTTGGTAAGTTTGAACACCAACCCCATCGTACTTCGTCACCTACTTACAGCCGTAGGATGACTGACTCACTGACTCACTGATCTCTATACGTTTTTATTTTTCTTTGTGCCTGCCTGTGCGAGCACGCAGACAGACCACTGTGCCTTTGCCCCTTTGTGCCTAAATAGATAGTTACGAACGATTTAAGAAAATCCTAAATACCTCCAAAAATTAGACACCTGAGTAGTTACAAAATTTATTTTATTCTTTATGGGGGTTCTTTTTTACAATATGGATGGCATTAGAGATAGCTATCATGATATCGACACGCTTTTGTAGTACCAAAAAATCAGTACGAGAGTAAACTTCGCCTCGTTGTGAAACGATATAACGAGGAGGAAGATGATTAAGGCTTATAGCTATGGTATCAAGGCGGCACTTCTCGCATTTGCACATATCAATATTTTCCCAGATTTCTGGCAAAGCATTTATAACGGCCTCTTCCATTAAATTTTTTAGTTCCAAACCCATAAATATCACCTCCTGATAATCTAAGATTCAAGAAGGAGTAGTGATTTTCCTGCTTGAATCGTAATTAAAAGAAGGATTTTTTAATATTTGTTCTTATTGACCCTGACCAAGGCTATAGGCACGTTGTCCATCCAACAGATAAAGGTTTTCCAGCTTGATCCAGTTAAGATTATTGTTCTCAATCTCTTCTAGGAGATTTCGGATAGCAGCAGGTGTAGTTTTTTGATTTTTTTTAGCTGGTTGGAAACGGCAGCGCCAGTGATCAGTACAAAATGTTTCCGAAAAGCCACCGGGATATACTTTTTGACCACGATTAGTAATCATAACAAGTTTAAGCTCGCTAGAAGTCAGTTGAGTAAGTTTTTTGCCAAGTTCATCTGCAGAAAGCGTCCCATCGGAAATAAAGATATCAACACCATCAAGCTGCATTTCAGCACTACGCACGTTGCTAAGCAGGGGTTTTTTGAAGCTGGAAATGTTTCGGCTGTAGTCAGCCGGCTTAAGGTGTTCTGGTTTTTGCCCTAGGCGTAGGACAACAGCTTTAGCAAATTCCATTGTCCCTACTTCTATAAAATTTGTTTGTTGAGCAGCTTTGGCTTTGCGTGTCAGGTCATAAGTCCAAATACGGTCTTCAATTGTTTTGAGCCAGGCATTATGAACCAGCTCTGCTATAGTGGGTTGGCCGATATAAACCAGCATCATGACCCCGCTGAGCAGAAGTCCGGAAGGGTTAGCCCTGTTTTGACCAGCGAGGCGTGGGGCAGAGCCATGGATTGCTTCAAACATGGCAGAGTTATCACCAATATTAGCGCCGGCAGCGATACCAACAGAACCGGCTATTTGTCCGGTCATGTCGGAAGCAATATCACCATAGAGATTTGGCATTACAACCACATCAAAATCACCGGGTGTGTCGGCCAGCTTGGCGATACCTATATCTACAATCCAGTGTTCATTTTGAATGTCAGGATAATCAGGGGCTATTTCCTCAAAAACTTTATGGAAAAGACCATCGGAAAGTTTCATAATATTATCCTTGGTCATGCAGGTTACTTTTTTGCGTCCGTAGGCACGAGCGTACTCAAAAGCGTATCTTACGATACGTTCACAACCTGGTCGTGAGATTAGTTTTAAGCATTGCACGACCTC
>CAZLTH010000280.1:0-2760 GCA_964562355.1 uncultured Syntrophomonadaceae bacterium
AGCCCCGCCAAAGGGGTGAGATCGGTGAGACGATTATTATGAAGACAAAGCCAAGTCAGATTGGTCAGCCCGGTCAGCGGGGTGAGATCGGTGAGAAGATGGTCTGAAATAGTAAGACGAGTCAGGTTTGTTGCATATTCTAACCCACTTAAACTTTCAATCCTACGTCTCTTTCTAGAAGAACCAACAGATGAGCACAGAAAAGTCAACTCCAACATATCTTCACCAGTTATTTCTCCTGCCGGTTTGTTGATAGTCTTGCGCACAACAGCCTCCAAGTTCTCACACTTAAAACTTATACCCCCATTTTCAGTTAATTCCTGCTCAGATGCCTCATCTCTTTCTTCTGTCATCAAGGTTAAAATTAAAACTACAGCTAAGACTAAAGCCATCACAAGAATCATTTTCTTGCGCATCATATTCCACACCTTCGTTATTTTATTCTAGCTCTCTTCGTTTCGATTTTATTCCTCTATAGCAACGCATACAAGGAAGCCTCTGACAGGATAACAGGCATGCCCTGAGCTTAGTCGAATGGGATGGAGATGATTCTCACCCATCTCGTACATCCTGTTATCCTGTCAAAATACGTCACCGAATTTATGAAAGTGAGTAAGGAGGAGCAAAACTAAAGGTTCAAGCCCAATATGCCTCCCATAGCTCCTAAAACAAAGCCTAAAAACAGTTTTGAAAACAGTTGCAAGCTTACATCTGCATCAATACCAAATACTTTTAATAAAACCAACAAAACTGCGATATAGGCAAGACCGGTCAAGCCACCATAAAGCCACCCTTTAAACTGCATCCTTCTAGCAGCATAAGCTGCACCGATAATTATGCTGAATATGCTGGTTATATAAATAGCATAAGGTACAACTTTCTCAGATAAAGGAGTTAAATACAGAACCGCTGCAACTAAAGTACAAACAATTAAAGAAATTACAAGTGCCAGAAAAGTCCCTTTGCAAACATATTTGAAGTCCAGCAGCTGCAGCAACTTTCTGCCATTTTCTGTTTTCATCCTACTAAACACCTCCAACCTTTTTAGTCTCAATAAAACTTATGAGGTCAAAGGCAAAATTATGTTAAAGCAAGATGATATTCTTAATTGACAATCGAGCTCCTTATTCTTCTTCCAAAATTCTATCTATACTTAGCCGGGTCATGCGAACATCTATATTGTCACCAATCTTCAATGTCAGGTCCTCTTCCCGTAACTCTTTGATAATACCGTAGAACCCACCTATAGTTACCACTTTATTTCCTTTCTTTAGCGATGAGAGCATTTCCTGACGCTTCTTCTGTTGCTTTTGCTGTGGTCTGATTAAAAGAAAATAAAAAACCACAAACAGCAAAACAATAGGGGCCATACCAATCACAGTTTCCATAAGTTGTTAATTCCTCCTTGTAAATTTTAGTTTCCTAAGCCCTAAGGTCTGAAAAATTGCTAACAAATTCCGGCAGGCTATCTTTGATAATAGACTGCCGGATTGCTCGCAAAAAATCATGCAAAAAATATAAGTTATGATATGTTGTCAAACGCAAGCCCAAGATTTCTTTGCTTTTTATTAAATGTCTAATGTAAGCCCGGGTATAGTTCTGACAGACATGGCAAGAGCAATCCTTATCAATAGGATTGAAGTCACGAGCAAAGGTAGCATTTCTAATAGTCAAATTTCCTTTCCAAGTCATAACAGTACCGTTTCTGGCAATACGGGTAGGCAACACACAATCAAACATATCAAGACCTTCTAGAATCCCCGCTAAAAGATAATCCGGTGTTCCTACACCCATCAAGTAACGTGGTTTTTCTGTGGGCAAAAGAGGAGCAGTATAGGATAAAACATCTTTCATCTCCTCAAAAGATTCTCCCACACTTAAACCGCCAATAGCGTAACCGGGGAAATTTAACGCCGTAATCTCTGAAACACTTTTTTCTCTTAAATCCCTATAAACACCACCTTGAACAATCCCGAATAAGGACTGGTCCTGCCTTTTGTGAGCCTGTAGACAGCGTTTCGCCCACTCTGTAGTTCTAGCAACAGCACCCTTGATATAGTCATGCCCCACTTGGTGAGGAGGACATTCGTCAAAGGCCATAATTATGTCTGCTCCTAGGGCTTCTTGAATTTCTACAGATTTTTCCGGTGTGAAAAAATGCTTCGACCCATCTAGGTAAGATCTGAACTCCACCCCGTCTTCTGAAATTTTGGATAAATCGCCTAGGCTAAAGACCTGAAATCCGCCGCTATCCGTTAAAATAGCCCCTTGCCAGTTCATAAAAGCATGTATGCCACCAGCCTCTTTGACAATATCATGACCTGGTCTAAGATAAAGATGATATGTGTTTGTCAGTATTATATCAAATCCAATCCCTTTTAATTCCTCGGGTAACATGGCTTTTACTGTGCCTTGTGTGCCTACTGGCATAAAGACAGGGGTGTTGATTTCGCCATGAGGCGTAATGATTTTACCTGCTCTTGCCCCGGTATGACTACATTTCTTAATAATTTCAAATTTTATCGTCATTATTTCTCGCTTCCCACTTCCAACCCATTCGACTCCCTGCGGTCGCTCAGAGCTTGCCCTGAGCGAAAGTCGAATGGGGCAGGCTCTACTGCTGTCAGTGACTAAGTAGGTTAATACGACGAGTATTGGAGGCTGAAAAAACCAAGATTCACAAATCTCATCCTAAAGTTCTCCCCACTCTCGCACTAATTTACGAACTTACTGGTCTTACTTAGTCACTTAGTCACTTAG
>CAZLTH010000281.1:0-2744 GCA_964562355.1 uncultured Syntrophomonadaceae bacterium
TTGCTTGATTGCAGGTGAATTATGGCAATGATAATAAAAGAAATAACAGGAATTGATTTGATAGAAACAAGTAAGGGCTGAAAAAATTCAAAAACACGTTTATTCAATCCGCAGAAAACTCCCAGTACTATCCCTAAAAGAGCAGACAAAACAAAAACAATGCCCACTCTTACTATGCTATGTACTATAGATAAATAACTTTTGTAGTCGGCTAATATTCTCCAAATAGCTGCCGCTGTCTCCAAAGGAGAAGGGAAATAAAACGCACCTATAAAATGCGCAATTATTCCCCAAATAACCAGCCAAATCACAAAAACATTTATTTTTCTGATAGCATTTTTATTCAAAGAAAAATTCATCACTAGGCAAACTGCCCCCTATGGATTTAGGGTCAAAGTCATATATGACTTTGAAAAAATCGAGGATATCAGCTTTTGCGTCTTGTGCCGTAAAATAAACAATACTAGAATAGGGAATTGCCAGTTTGGCAATTTGTGCTTTTGGCAAAATGCCATGTTTCTCTATCAAGACACTCGCTTCTTCAACATTATTGTTGACAAATGCTATAGACTCCTTATACTCAGACAGAAATGCGATGACTGCTTCGCGATTTTCGGCGACAAAATCTTTTCTGGCAGCAACAACGCCCATGGGCAGCATTTTCCCCTCGCCTAGCACTTTTTCCCATTCCTTGGTAAAATCAAGTGCAATGCGTACATCTTTATTTTGCATCATTACAGAGGTAACAAAAGGCTGCGGTAAAAGCGCATAATCAATTTCCCCCACTATCATCTTGGTTGCCAGCGCACTGTGTTCAAAATAAAAATCTATTTCGACATCATGTACGGAATCTAGATTATTTTCCTGCAGCAAGAACTGGAGCAAGAATTCAGGAACAGCCCCTTGCCCGGCAGAACCTATTTTTTTGCCAGCCAAATCCTTGATTGTTTCTATTTGAGTGCCCTTTTCCAGAACGAATAATACCCCTAATGTATTAACAGCAAGAAGTTGAATATTTCCCTCAGTTTTTGCATGCAATATTGCTGCAAGATTAGTAGGCATAGCTGCAATATCAATCTCACCATTAACGAAGCCGCTTACCACTTGGGTTGGTGACCCTACTACCTGAAAGTTATAATCTACCTTGGTCTCCCCTTTTTCGTCCAATTCCATCAGCTTAACCATGCCCATTCCTGTAGGCCCTTTTAAAGTTGCTATGTTTATTACAGGTCTTGCTGGGGGGTCTTGCACATCTTCTTCAACCGCCTCCTTTCCACAACCTACCAGTACCAAACTGAATAGTAATACAATTAATAAAATACTTAAAACCTTTTTCATCACGATATCCCTCCTGTTTTGGAAGTTGGAAGTGAGAGAGCCTGCCCTGAGCGAGCAAAAGGCGAGTCGAACGGGTTGGAAGTTAGACTCCAAAATCCAGCACTCTCAATTCCCAATTTTTATTATAACACATCCTGATATGTTCGAGTAGCATTGTTTTCTTGAAAAATATCTAATGGTGAGTGTTTTTTTGGGCGAACCAGGGTGCATTTATCTTTAGAATAGCTGGCGGTACAGGCGAAGAATCATTACCGCACCTTCTGCCCGTGTGGTATTGGTCTTTGGGGCGAATGTATCCAAAGTTCGACCAACAATAATTCCGCTCGCTACAGCCGTAGCAACGCTTTGTCTAGCCCATCCGGCAATCACCTGCTGATTCTTGAACTTGGCTAAAGAAGTATCAGCTCCGGCAGCAGTTATGGTCATGCCTTCCTCCCTGTACGACAAAGCCTTCGCCACCATAGACGCCATTTGCTCTCTGGTAATCCAGTCACCCGGCCCAAAGATATTATCACCGTACCCATTCACCAATCCGGCAGCAACGGCAGCGTTAACAACTTCGAAGTACCAAGCACCGGGGGCAACATCCGTAAAGTAACCGATAGCCTCACTGGCATCTATACCCATCACCCGGACAAGTAGAGCAACAAATTCAGCCCTGGTAATTGTTTGATCAGGAGAAAATTCAGTAGCACTTACACCCTTAACAAAACCCAACCTGAACATGGTTTCTATGTCTTCTTGTGCCCAGTGACCAGTAATGTCGTTAAAAGTAATAGCTTTTTCTTCAACTTCTAGCAGCGCATCATCCAGTTCTGTAGCACCCTCATATTTTAGGTCGCCATCAGATTCTGTAGCAATGGCAACAGTTATTTCACCATTTATTGCCTTTGAGGCTATTAGTTTCCCCTCTATATCATTTAATGCCAGGTTCTCCATAGCAATTACGATTGTGCCTGTCTTTTGCAGTTGGAATGTTACCCAGCATAGAATGCCACTGCTAGTTGCCCCCTCTGCTGCTACCTAGGCTACTCTTGTCCAACCTTCTGTCGTCTCGTTCAGGTTAGAGATAAAAGTAAAACCAGTCAATACTTCGCCTGCTGTTACTTTAGTCGCAACAGCTATTGATGGATCATAGAGAAGCTTAAACTGACCGCCAGCCATGCCGACAGCTTCATTTATACTAATTTCCACCTCAACTGTGTCACCTATGGCACCTAAAACCCTAGAAACAGTCACTACTAGCTTATCCTGAGCTTGGACAGTGAGCGCTACCCAAACGCTCAGGAGCAATAAGTACACCAGTAATAAACAAGCAACCTTACCGCACAGTCTTTTTTTTATAATAAGTATACTTCCTATTATGTAGAATCAGCTCCATCTATTAAAGTGAATTATTTGTAACT
>CAZLTH010000282.1:0-2744 GCA_964562355.1 uncultured Syntrophomonadaceae bacterium
TAATTATGGAACAGTTGATTTTAAAAGCTCAATACAGAGGGTCTACTACCAAGGGGCAGAACAGACGATTGCGCCTAGATGGTAAAGTCCCGGGAGTTATCTATGGTCATCAAAAGGAAGCGATATCCCTTCAGATGGATAGTGCGGATCTGTTGCAGGTAATCAGCACAACAGCAGGAAGCAATGTTTTGATTGATTTGCTGATATCCGGAGGTGAGAGGGAAGAAGAGCGAGAAACGGTTATGGTCAAGGAAATAACACGAGATATTCTGAGAAAAAAAATCTTTACACATGTAGATTTTATCCGGGTATCTATGAAAGACAAAATAGAAGTAAGGGTAGCATTGAATTTAACGGGTGAATCTGCCGGAATCAAAGAAGGAGGTGTCCTTCAGGAACAAGCACGAGATGTTATAATTTTAACTCTTCCCACTGAGATACCGGAAGAAATTTCTATAGATATAAGTTTGTTGCAAGTGGGTGACAGCTTAATGGTAGGAGACTTGGAGCTTCCCCCCGGAGCAGAGATGGTGAGCGATCCGGAAACCGTTATTATGAGCATTCTTGCGCCTAGGATGGCGGAAGAAGAGGAATCTATTGAGGGTGATGAAGGAGCAGAACCAGAACTGACCACAGAAGGAGATCCATCAGACTCTAATTAAAAAGAGAAATAACAAAAGGAGAACCTATTTTTATGTTGCTGCTTGCAGGTCTAGGGAATCCGGGATACAGATATGCTTTAACTCGCCACAATGTGGGGTTTTGGGTTATAGATTATCTTTCCCGAGAGCTGAAAATCCCTTTGCAGACTTGTCGGCGGCAATTTTTTATGGGGAGAGGGTCTTATCTAGGGTGCGAGTTGCTTCTGATGAAACCTCTTACCTTTATGAATCGCTCCGGCTTACCTGTAGCAAAATTAGCGCAGGAACATAAAATTGCTCTACAAGATGTTTTAGTTATACACGATGATTTGGATTTGCCTTTGGGCAAAATACGTCTCAAGGGCAAAGGAGGTAGTGGCGGACACAACGGTATTCAGTCTATTATTTTTCATTTGCAGTCAGAGAATTTTAAGCGTTTGAAAATTGGTATCGGCCGTCCCCCCACAACTGGAGATAAGCAGGTAGCAGATACAGCAGATTATGTTTTAACGTCTTTTGGCAAGGAAGAAGAAGAGGTTATAGAAGAGGCAGTTTCTAGGGCTGTAGAAGCTGTTTTGCATTTTATTGCTTATGGTCTTAATGAGACTATGAACAAATTTAATTGAACGCACAAACTCTTAACGAAAGCAGGAGAATATAAAAAGCAGTAAGTATATATGATGAAAGTTTACTTTATGGAGGGAGTGGAAAATAAAATCATGATTACAAAAGAAAATGATTTGAGCAAACTTTGGAAAACAGTAGATCAGCTCTCAGAGGTTCAAAAGTTGGAGTTTATTTCTATATTGTCGGCACAACTGGTTACTAAACAGCACCACAAAGATGCTAAATTAAAAACAAAAACGTGGATGAGTATGGCTGGTTTAGGAGCAGAAATTTGGAAAAATGAAGATGCTCAAGAATACGTGTGGCAGGAGAGGGCAAGTTGGATAGATTAGCTGAAAAGTTGGCGAAAGTATCCTTTGTGGCCTTAGACACGGCTGTTTTTATCTACCAGTTTGAGAAAAACAATAATTATTTTAAGTTGACTAAAGAAATTTTTTCTCGGCTAGATCAAGACGCTGGCTTTATAGCAGTTACATCAATTATTACGCTATTAGAAATTTTAGTAAAGCCATTTAAAGAGGTGCATACTGAATTAGCAGAGCAGTATACCCAAAAACTGCTTTATGACGCAAAACTAACAACTTGGATAATTAATGGAGACATACCCAAGAAGGCTGCTGAAATTCGAGCGAAGTACGGTGTTAAAACTCCGGATGCTATTCAAATAGCTACAGCTATATTAGCCGGAGCAGAGATGTTAATTACAAACGATGTTGAATTTAAAAAAATCAAAGAAGTGGAAACGTTGATCTTGAAAGAGTTTTTATAATAAGGTGGCCAACCTTGAACCCTGAACCCTGAACCTTGAACCAATTTCACTCAAATATGTAAAGCTATTGCCAGAACCAGCAGGTGAAAGATTTGGTCTGTGACTATTTTTAGCCATAGAAACTGAGTGGAAGAAGCTTTCGCCCCGGTAATATGTTCGGTCCACCAAGCAATAAATTTTCTTTTATCCAGAAAAGCATGTGTCAGAAAAACTATTACCAGTGCTAGGAAAGAAAGCCCACCAAAAGGCAGAGAAAACAGGGCGATGGTTAAAGAGTAAACGAGGCAGTGAACTATAAGAGCAGCGTTGTTATTCAGCTTATGCACAGCCATCCAGCGCGTCTGGAAAAGAAAATCTCCTGTTAAATGTCCGAGAAAAAGCCAAGCAAATGGACTCAAATTTATTTTCCTCCTTAATTGGTGACTCAATGACTCAGTAAGTAGGTGATGATGAATGAAGAAATTAATAAGCAAGTTAGAGATATAATCTCCGGGGTTCCTTCTAACTTCCAATTTCTAACCTCTCACCTCCAATTCAGTAGGGGCAACCCTTGTGGCTGCCCGAGTAAGTTGGTAAGTTGGTAAGTGAGTAAGTGAGTAAGTGAGTGAGTGAGTGAGTGAGTGAGTGAGTGAGTAAGTGAGTACGTGAGTAAGTGAGGACAAACTAACCCTCGGCGTACTTCGTCCCTACTTATTCACTTACAGCCG
>CAZLTH010000283.1:0-2736 GCA_964562355.1 uncultured Syntrophomonadaceae bacterium
GCACAGTAAGTCACCATGTGATCAGATTCAACTTCTGCTGTCCTTTTTTTCATAATGCGCAAAGCCAAGTCAGGGTTTGCTGGTACTACCATACCACCAAAGCCACAACAGCGTGTAGTTGCTTTGGTGTGTGGCGGTTCTTCCGTTTTGTAGCCCAACTCTTTTAGGATCCATCTGACGCCCTCATGTATATCAGAACGATCTCTAGTGGAACAGGAATCATGCACAGCAAAAACAAGATCACTTTTTTTGCCTTCACCGACAACTTGTGCTGGTAGACCAATCTCAGGGAAGAGTGTCCACAAGGAAGTGATTTTTTGCTCCGGACTATATTGAGTCATGGTTAAAAAACAGGATTGACAGGCAACGATAACTTCTTCTGCTCCCAGTTTATCAATATCAGCTTGGACAGAGGCATATCTTTCTTTAAATTTATCTACCTGACCAAGAGCTTTGGTTGGCTTTCCGCAACATTTTAGAATTGCTCCGGTACCGGGAAGTTTTTCCTGGAGGTAAGCCAGTGTTTTTTCGATTAGATGTGGGGCATAGGCAGACAAGCTGCAACCAGGGAAGAAGATTCTTTTTGTCAGTTTTTTGCTAGCAGCCATTTTTAAGACAACCCCTTTCCTTTGGCCGCCGGTTTGGCCGTACCAAATATTTTGGAGAAAGCCAAGAACTGGTGCATTTCGATAGCTTTATGACCGGCGATTGGCGATTTACCCTCATTTGCTTTAACCATTTCTACTCTCATGGCCATAAAGTTCTCGCTGAGCTTAAATTCCTTGGGACAAACGATAGTACACTGGTTACAAACATTACAGGAATAAGGAATAAGCGGGTCGATTTCGCCTGTCTGCAGTATCTCAGCAAAGATATCTTTAGGACATTCAGCGAAATCGTTCAGCATTTCACATTCTTGCATACAGTGTTTGCATTCACATGCCAAACAGCGGGAAGCTTCTTCTAACGCTTGCTCCTCAGTAAAGCCTAAAGCGACCTCTGTAAAGCTTTGTATCCTTTTTTCTGGAGAGATATTGGTAATAGCAACTCTAGGTTTCACTGGTTCATCTTCGTCCAACTCTGTTTCCAACCAAGTTTCATAGGCGCCTTCATGTTCGCGCTCAAGATGCATATCTAGACCGTTTAAATGACGTATAATAGAGGTGGCTGCTTTCCTGCCTTCAGCCATGGCTTCAACAACAATAACAGAGCCTCCGGTGGCATCTCCGGCTGCAAACACTTTTTCTAAGCTGGTTTGTAACGTTACCGGGTCAACTTTAACTCTGCCATTTCGTTGTAACTCCAAGGTGCCTTTTGGTAAAAAAGCATGATCAACAGATTGTCCGATAGCCATGATAATGTTATCTGCTGGTATCACTTTTTGCACACAGGTATCAAAACTAGGGTTGAACTTTCCGGCGGCATCAAAAACAGTTATACATGAATTCAGAGAAATTTCTTTTACCTTGCCGTTACTGCCAGTTATCTTTTCAGGGCCAAAGGCTGCATTAACGATGATGCCTTCTTCTTCGGCTTCTGCTACTTCCCAGTCATGGGCGGGCATTTCCTCTTTTTTTTCCAAGCAAACTAAGTGCACTTCTTTAGCCCCGAGCCTCCTGGCAGTTCTGGCGGCATCGATGGCTACATTCCCCCCACCTATTACGACCACTTTTTCCCCTAAGGAGACTTTTCCTGTCAGACTTGCTTCTCGCAAAAAGTTGACAGCGTCAAGAACGCCCTCCAACTTGTTCCCTTCTAGGGGGATGATGATGCCCTTGTGTGCTCCAACGGTGATTAAAACAAAATCATAGTTAGTTGTAAGCTCTTCAAAGGAAATATCCTTGCCTACTTCCACACCCATTTTAAACTCAATGCCCAGTTTGTGTAAAAAACTATACTCAAAATCTATAATTTCCCTGGGTAGCCGATACGCCGGTATACCTACACGGAGCATTCCCCCCACTACTTGGAGTTTTTCAAAGATAGTTACTTTGTAGCCCTCTTTTCTCAGGTCGATGGCTGCTTGCGCACCAGCAGGACCGGCCCCGATGACAGCTATTTTGGTATTTTTTGCTATTTTGGTGCTGGTATCCCAGTCTGTGTCAGCATCACAGCGATCGGCAGCAAACCTTTTCAAAGCAGCTATGGCCATAGGATGGTTTGATTCGCTTTGTTTGCACTTGTCCTCACAGGGATGAGCACAGACCCTGCCAAGGGACGCTGGCAAAAAAAGTTTTTTGCGGATAAGAGCCAGAGCTTCCTTGTGCTCACCTTCAGAGATAAGGTCGACATAACCTTTGACATCTGTGTGCATTGGACAGGATGCCTCACAATAGGGAGGTGCGTCTCCCATGCAGTCATCAAAGATTTCCTGCATTTTGGTCAGCGTTTCTTCCGGGTAAAGAATTTTCACAGAAATCCTCCTTTTTTGAATATTATAGTAATTAATCCTGAGGAACAATAAGTATTACCGAGGTAGCTTAGGGCGGAAGAGTCAGAGGCTTGTTAAAAAAAACACAAACTCCCTTGCAATAATCATATCACAAGGGAGGGGGGAGTAGTCATAACTGATAGTTATAGAAGATAACAATAGTTTATTTGCTGCCTTGTACAGGCATTTTTTTACTCCCGGTTCAAGCTCAAAAACTAGTTTTTACAAGTGTTTATACTATTGCGTATTCTGTTGGAATCTATCACCCATTCTGAGTTCATTTTGGATGGCTAAAATTGCACAAT
>CAZLTH010000284.1:0-2728 GCA_964562355.1 uncultured Syntrophomonadaceae bacterium
TGAATATTTACCTTAAGTTTTTCCAGTGGTTGATAGTTTAATATAGGTTGACAATTAGTTGACGATTGGCAAGTGCCCGAGGAAGGTTTTGTTGTGCCCCACCGTAGTAAGGCATACCATTTATCAAGGCCAAATTATAAATGAGCCAGGAGAAGATAATTATCAGGGGAGCCAGGCAGCATAACCTGAAAAACATTAGCCTGGAGATTCCCAGAGATAAATTAGTGGTCATCACTGGCCTGAGTGGCTCCGGGAAATCCTCCCTTGCCTTTGATACCATCTACGCTGAGGCCGAGCGCCGTTACTTAGAATCCCTCTCTACCTATGCCCGCCAGTTCTTAGAAAAGATGGAGAAGCCAGATGTGGACTACATTGAAGGTTTATCTCCGGCCATCTCCATTGAGAGTAAAAAGCCACCTGCCAGTCCCCGTTCCACAGTGGGAACGGTGACTGAGATATATGACTATCTGAGACTACTCTTTGCCCGAGTGGGCACTCCCCATTGCTATAAATGTGGTCGTAAAATAGAACCTCAGACAGTGGCCGAGATGGTAGATAGAATACTGGAGTTCCCCCCAGGGACGAGGATGGAAGTGCTTGCTCCCCTGGTGCGGGGAAGAAAGGGAGAATACGCTGAGCTTTTCCAGCAGGCTCGCAGAGATGGCTATGTTCGGGTGAGGATAGATGGGAAACTTTATGATTTAGAGGAAGAAATCAGGCTGGACAGGAAGAAGAAGCATAATATTGAGGTGGTAGTGGATAGGCTGATAATGAAGTCAGGGATTAGAAACCGCCTGGCTGATTCCTTAGAGACCACCCTTAAGCTTAGCTCAGGCCTGGTTCTCATTTATCATCAGTCAAAGGATAAAGGTAATGAGCTCCTCTTCAGCGCTGAGTTCTCCTGCCCTAACTGCGGTCTCTCCTATGAGGAAATTAGCCCCAGACTCTTCTCCTTTAATAGTCCCTATGGAGCCTGCCAGGCATGTGATGGTTTAGGAATGAAGATGGAGACCGGTGAGGAGTGCTCTACCTGCCAGGGAACCAGGCTCCGGCGGGAGAGTCTGGCGGTGAAGGTAGGCCGCAGGTCAATTGCTCAGGTAACGGCTATGTCAATAGGTGAGGCCAGGAAGTTCTTTACCAGTCTCAGACTATCTGGAGAAAAGAAGAAGATAGGCGGCGAAGTAATAAAGGAGATAAAGGAGCGGCTTCATTTCCTGGTAGATGTTGGCCTAAATTATTTAACTCTGGAGCGAACCACGGCAACCCTCTCCGCCGGGGAAGCAGAGAGGATCCGTTTAGCTACCCAGATTGGCTCTAAACTGATGGGAGTCCTCTATATCTTAGATGAGCCAAGCATCGGGCTTCACCAACGTGACAATCGTCGGCTACTGAGTACCCTGGTTCGCCTGCGGGATTTGGGGAATACCGTCTTAGTGGTTGAGCACGACGAGGCTACAATCAGGACGGCTGACCACATTATTGATCTGGGTCCGGGAGCGGGAACGGAGGGAGGCTGGGTGGTGGCTTCTGGAACTCTCAAGGAAATCACTGATTGCCCTCGCTCTCTTACCGGGCAGTATTTGAGAGGAAGACTAAAGATTGAGGTGCCGAGGAATAGGCATCCCTTAACTGGAAGATTCCTGGAGATTAAGGGGGCCAGGGAGAATAACTTAAAGCGGATAGATGTTAAAATACCCTTAGGAATCCTCACCTGTGTCACCGGTGTCTCTGGCTCAGGAAAATCAACCCTGGTTGAGGAAATATTATACAGAGCTTTAGCTAAAATCCTCCACCGGGCCAGGATGAGAGCAGGGAAACATGACCGTATTGAGGGAGTGGAAAATCTAAATAAGGTAATCGTTATTGACCAGACTCCCATCGGGCGAACTCCTCGTTCCAATCCAGCTACCTATACGGGAGTCTTTACCTATATTCGAGACCTGTTTTCTCAGATTCCGGAAGCCAGGATGAGAGGATACCGGCAAGGGCGCTTTAGCTTCAATGTCAAGGGAGGAAGATGCCCGGCCTGCCAGGGAGATGGAATGCGCCGGATTGAGATGCATTTTCTCCCTGATATCTATATTCGTTGCGAGGTATGTAAGGGGAAGCGTTACAGCCGGGAGACCCTGCAAGTTAAGTACAAGGGAAGAAACATCGCCGATGTTCTGGATATGACGGTTGAGGAGGCCTTAAATTTCTTTAAGAATATTCCTAAAATTAAGGAGAAACTCCAGACGCTGCATGATGTTGGTTTAGGGTACATAAAGTTAGGGCAGTCAGCCCCCACGGTGTCGGGGGGAGAAGCTCAGAGGGTGAAGCTGGCCACTGAACTCTCCCGGAGGGGAACTGGAAAAACCCTCTATATCCTTGATGAACCAACTACCGGGCTTCACTTCGCTGATATAGAGAAACTTCTGCGGGTGCTCTTTTGCCTGAGGGATGCAGGGAACAGCATTCTGGTCATCGAGCACAACTTAGATGTTATCAAGATGGCCGATTACATCATTGACCTTGGCCCGGAGGGAGGAGAGAGGGGAGGAGAAGTGATTGCCTCAGGCACTCCCGAGGAGATTGCCCGACAGCGGCATTCTTATACTGGCCAGTTCCTGAAAAAGGTGCTCTGAAATTCATGGACTGATGGAGCAATAATGCCTCATTTGAGGAATGAGTTGGGGCAAGCAGGCACGTCCTGCGGACAGGGCTGATTAGCCATTGTGATGGGATTAAC
>CAZLTH010000285.1:0-2722 GCA_964562355.1 uncultured Syntrophomonadaceae bacterium
TCTCAAATCCCCCAATTTTTGTTTTTTTGTCAGGGGTATGAATAAAGCGGGCTAACACTATGGAGTTTCGGCTTTAGCCGTGAGCGGATTTTTTCTTTATCTCCTTTAAAATCTCCTCTACCGTCGGCACTTCTCCTCCCGTCCTCCCGTAGAAGTGGACGGGACATCTTCCCCCGGCGGCCAATCTTACATCTTCAACCATCTGACCACAGCTCATCTCTACGACTAAAAACCCCCTTACCCTATCTGCCGCTTCGCTTATGACCTGGGATGGAAAGGGCCAGAGCGTTATCGGCCTCAACATTCCTACTTTAAGTCCTTCCTTCCTGGCCTCCCTTAAGGCCGCCCCCGAGATACGGGCTGAGGTCCCATAAGCAACTAAAATCAACTCTGAATCCTCAAGCGAGATAGCTTCCCAGCGCACCTCCCTTTTAGAAATCTCCTCGTATTTTTTCTGCAAAAGCTTATTGTGATTCTCTAAAATCCCTTCTTCCAGATAGAGGGAACGGATGAGATTTCTGGGCCTTCCTTTGGCTCCGGTCAAGGCCCACGGTTTTTTGATTTTTGATTTCGGGGTACCCGCGAAAGCGAGTCGTTCGCTTGCCTTCGGCTGTGCAGCACTCTTACGTGTGATTTTTGATTTTATTTCCACCGGCTCCATCATCTGGCCAAGGATTCCATCCCCTAAGATTATCACTGGATTTCGATACTTATCAGCTAAGTCAAAAGCAAGCGGGGTTAAATCAGCCAGTTCCTGAATGGTAGAGGGGGCCAGGACAATGGTTCGGTAATCGCCGTGTCCGCCTCCCCTGGTAGCCTGAAAGTAGTCAGACTGGGCAGGAGCGATATTACCTAAACCAGGACCGCCTCTGACTATATTAACGATGACTGCTGGCAACTGGGCGGCCGCCAGGCAAGAGATTCCCTCCTGCATCAGACTTACTCCCGGGCTGGAGGAAGAGGTCATGGCCCGTCCTCCAGCGGCCGAGGTTCCATAGACCATACTTATAGCAGACAATTCTGATTCTGATTGCAAAAATACTCCCCCTGGCACCTCGGGCAGCCTCTTAGACATATAGGCAATCAGCTCGTTCTGGGGAGTTATTGGATAGCCGAAGTAATATCTGCAGCCCGCCTGAATGGCTGCTTCCCCGATCACCTCGTTCCCGCACATGAGCATCTTTTCGGTCATGCTATCTCACCCTTCCCATATATTTTCCATCATATATGCGTATTTTTCAAGAAAATTCGTCGCTTCGCTCCTCATGACTTTGATTAACGCAAGACTGTGAGTAAAAGCACACACTTTTGAGAACAGCCAAGTCAAAGAAAGACAAGCACTTAAATGAGAAAATGCTCTATACTTTACTATACTTCAAGAAAAATCCTCACACTCCAAAAATTTTTACAATAGCTCATAGACGAATACTCCCCTTTTGGAGAACAAAATCCTCAGATATTCTCCGCTGAAGAGGAAATGAAGGAATCTGGCTTTCGCTCCCTCATCAGCCCAGTTGAAAGAGGAATAATTTATATCCACTCTCTTCACTTCTGAAGCATTGTAAAGTATGTGGGTTATCCCCATTTCCTTCAATTTCTCCCTTATCTCCGCCTCACTGTCGGAGGAATTTACTATTCGGACGATGATATTGTCATCTAAGGGGCTATTAGCTACGAAATCCCGGTCAAGGTAATATCCCTGATTCTCCCCGATAAAGAGAATTTTAGCTGACTGAGGCAGTCTTTCATTGCAGAAACGAAAGGCATCATAAGCGTAAAGAGTGCGGGAAAGGAACTCTTCCCGGGATTCCCGGCCGAGGGCTACCTTCAGGAGACCATACCTGGGAATCATGAGCGCCACCGATAACAAATTGACGAGCATGACCAGACCGACGCCGGCCACAACCAGCGGCGAGAGCGATTTCGTTTTCAGGCAACGGAGACCCAGAAAGACAATAAGAGCACTGAGACCCAGAGATAAAGGGACGAGGAAAATTCCCTCCCGGAAATTGAGGAGATGCGACCAAAGGACATGAATTCTTTCATAATTTAAGGTCAGGGCAACACCCAGGCCAGCAATTAGAAGAAGT
The DNA here is from genome assembly GCA_964562355.1 of uncultured Syntrophomonadaceae bacterium. Classification (GTDB taxonomy): domain Bacteria; phylum Bacillota; class Dethiobacteria; order PWVN01; family PWVN01; genus CAZLTH01. The sequence goes on from CAZLTH010000285.1 coordinate 2,091, forward strand.
GTGTAAAGGTTCAACTTCCCGAAACGTATCATTAACACGAGTTACGCACCCTTTTTGTAACTATTTGATAATCAATGGGTTACAGTAAAACTTATTTTACAGTCAAATAGCGCCATGTTTCTCATAACTCTTTGTAATTGAAAGGGTTACATTTCTGACATCTAAAAATAATGCGTAACTCGTGTCATTAAATAGGCCGCCACCAGGCTGAAGACTGGCAGAGCCGGCAGGAAAAACCGGTAGTCACGGTGGGTGAAGAACATCCACAATAGAAGATATAAACCTCCATAGGCCAGAAGCACTTTGGCCGGTTTTTCAAATCGCTTAAAGAATATCATGAGGGGAGCAAAAACAATAAAGAGAGCACCCACATCTTTGCTTTTACTAATATCCAGGGGCACGCGGAAGATTTCCCACCAATGGCTGAAAGGGGCAGAGTGATGTTTCATAAACCTTGAGGCGTTTAGGGCGCTCCAGTCTTCCCCTCCAAATAGGTTATAGAATAGTGGATAGACGGGGTTACCTGTATAGGCAAGGTTTTTAATGAACCAGGGGCAGGCTACCCCTAAGGCCAGAAGGGAAAAGGCAGTCACTCTCTTCAAGGTAGTTGACCACCTACTTTTATCTATTAT
>CAZLTH010000286.1:0-2710 GCA_964562355.1 uncultured Syntrophomonadaceae bacterium
CGAGAGGGGTGAAAAGTGAAAAGTGAAAAGTGAAAAGTGAAAAGTGAAAAGTGAAGAGTGAAGAGTGAAAAGCATGCCCTGAGCGACCATAGGGAGTCGAATGGGTGAAAAGTTAGAAAGGAAACCTCGTCTCCAACCTCCAACCTCCCACATCGCTCGGACTCCCTCCCTGCGCTCTCGCTTGGTAGGGACTCGTTCGCCGTCCCCCGGACGCCTCACCACCTCCAATTTAGTAGGGGCAATCCCTTGTGGTTGCCCGAGTAGACCAGTCAGTAGTCCGAGAGGTCTAGTGGGAGAGGGCAGCCTCGGCACCCATCACCCAACTAACCCATCGAACCTCGTCCCTACTGACTCACTGACTTACTTAGTCACTTAGTCACTCAGTCACTTTCCTTAAAAATTTCTCTATCCTGTCCAATCCCTCCTTAATCTTCCCCATAGAAGTAGCGTAAGAAATGCGCACATAGTCGGGGGCGCCAAAGCCTGTGCCTGGAACGAGAGCGACTTTTTGATCTGCCAGCAGCAAAGCAGCAAAGTCATCACTGCTGCTGATAATTTCATCTTGGAAGGACTTGCCTTTTGTCTCTGCAATATTGACAAAGCAGTAAAAAGCTCCCTGCGGTTCTAAAGCCGTCAGGTAAGGCATTTTATTAATTCTTTCCAGCATAAACTTTCTGCGCGCATCAAAAGCCAGACGCATTTCCTCCACACACTCTTGCGGGCCATCTATAGCTGCCAAGGCAGCTTTTTGGGCGATAGCATTCGGATTAGAAGTAGTTTGAGCCTGTATGGTACCCATGACCTTGGCTATCTCTTGGGAGGAGGCGGTATAACCGATGCGCCAGCCAGTCATGGCATAAGCCTTGGAGACACCGTTAATTAAAATAGTAAGTTCTTTGATGCTTTCGCCCAGCGAAGCAATACTGGTATGTGGTTCTTGCCCATAGATAAGCTTTTCATATATCTCATCAGCAATGATAAAAAGGTCATGCTCCACTGCAAAATAACCTATAAGCTCCAACTCTTCTTTGGTGTAAATCTGCCCGGTAGGATTGGACGGGCTGTTTAGAACCAAGGCTTTACTTTGCGGTGTCCAAGCCTTGGTAAGAGCAGGAATAGTAACCTTGAAAGAGTCTTTTTCTGTGGTGGTAACAGGTACAGGAATGCCATCGTTTAGTTTTATCAGCTCTGGATAACTCACCCAAGACGGCACTGGCAGCAAAACTTCATCGCTGGGGTTCAGCAGGGCAGCAAAAACATTACTTAAAGAATGCTTGGCCCCATTGCTGACCACAATCTGCCCCGGTTCATACGAGAGGTTATTTTCTCTTTCTAATTTACGGCAGATAGCTTCCTTTAATTCCAGCGTGCCAGTAGCCGGCGTATAACGAGTATGCCCGGTTTTGATAGCTTCAATGCCTGCCTCGCAAATATGAGCCGGTGTGTCAAAATCAGGCTCTCCTGCTCCAAAGCCAACGACATCAATGCCTTGGGATTTCATCTCCTTCGCCTTAGCGTCAATAACCAAGGTGGGGGAGGGACTGACTTTCAAAGCCTTTTTGCTCAGTGTAGTCATAGTGGTACGCTCCTTTATTTAATAGTTGTAACTATACTCACAAAGGCAACTAAGTTATCAGTTATCAGTTACCAGTTAATTGTTGTATAGCAAATTTGAACCCCGTAACCCCTGTAACCTGTAAACTGCAAACTGCAGGCTGACTATACCAGTTATACTCACCGAGTTCATAGATTCGCATTTCTTATTGCCTGAATTTTAATGCTGTGCAACTAATCAAATATCATCCATATTCATTCAGAAGGCTCTCCAGCCCCCGATAACCGATAACCGATAACTGATAAAACGTAAGTTGTTGGTCTTTGACAATATAGTCGCATTAAAATACGATTATATTGCCTCGCCGAGTATAGTTACGTTCGTTTCCCTTTTATTTCTTCTGTTATATCTCTAATGTTTAATTCATCCAGCCATGTTTCTCTTTCTTTAGAATAATTGCCTGTTCCTATCTCAAAAAAACGAAGAAATCGAACCATTCCTACAGGACCTAAAGCATTAGTCAAAGCTTCAACTCCGATTTCTCTAATTTGATTGGGACTTAATGTTTGAGGATGAGGATTCATTCTAAATCACCTCCATTAACCATTTTACAGGATTTTCTATTTGTACGCCGAGAAACTTTTTGTTTTGTAAAGATTTTCTTAGTAGCCTGTCATCGGTTGTTAACATTACATTGGCTCTACTCTTTTCCGCAGAAGCAATATGCAAGGCATCAAACGCAGAAAATTTTATACGACTAACTTCTATCGCTCTTTTTTCTATTTGCTCATCAATGTTAACCTTAAAAGCGGCAATAGCAGCTAAGATACAAACCTTTTTTCTTCTCTCGTCATCTGGAGTTTTAGAGATTTCAAGATCGATTATCTCACTTCCAATTAGTTTCCATGCACCACTTTGACAATTACTAAGAATGCTTAAAACAGCCTCTGCTTCAAGTTTAATTCTATCTTGAAAGTAATCTCAAAGGGTCTATTCAGACAACAAACATCAAGGTAAATTTTCACTGAATCACCTTTCAGTAACCATCTTTTAACATCAAATTAATTATACCAGACACTAAGTAACTTATCAAGCCAGAGGAACCAAGGGGCAGGGGATATTGTTCAACGTGTCCCATGATTATCCGTCCCTCTG
>CAZLTH010000287.1:0-2705 GCA_964562355.1 uncultured Syntrophomonadaceae bacterium
TAGGTAGGCATGCTCACGGTGCTGGGCATACAACCTATAGGAGACTAAATGCACTGGCAAGAAAATGAGCCCGAACCAAGACCACAGCGAGACTTTCTCAAGCCAACTACCTATGTGAGCAGTTTCGCCAAACGACCAGCTAACCAAGAAGAGAGCCAAAGTCAGGTAGAACGTGTTAAAAAAGGCAAAGGCCAGAACGACTGGAATGAAGTACCGCGGTTCTTCATAGCCGGGCTGCACCGGTGTTTGCGGAAGAACTCTGGTACGAAGTTTGACATCAATGTCCATCGGCGCCTGGTCATAGAAGTGCTTTCTGATAGCGTTGACGGTTCTAGCATAGAGGATTACGTCCATCCTCAGATTTATGATATAGAGCATTACGCAAAACCCAACTAGCGATATGACCACCAGAGTGGCGACCAACACTGGCCTCAGGCTCTCAATAGTACTGGCGATTCCTTGCCAGTTCTCGGAAAGCCCTATGAATACGGCGAGAATGGTAATAGGCACAGACATGATAAGGAGGTAATACCGGAAGAAAGACGAAATCGCCTCTATGGTTCTGAAGTGTGCCTCGGCGATATGTCCATACTCTGCCTTCAGATACTCGCGGAATTGATCCATCGGAGACCCCATTGCCTATCTGCTTCCCTTGTACATACTCAACATCGTAATGCCATCCTCTCCATATGGCTTCATATTTTCACGATGGAAAATAATCTCCTCTGGCTGTTCAATTATATATTTAAATTCGTTTGCGTCCTTTCCGAAGGCCTTCTCAAAGAATGGTCTTCTGGGACCTACCACGCCGTGAGTGGCGTGTAAAATACATTGGATACCTCTTAACTGCGTCTTGGTCCAGTTTGGTCCAACATATTTCCTGTCCTTGGCATCAAGTGGGACATACTTCATTGGGAAAGAAAAGATGCTTAACCCTAATTGCTCATTGAGTTCGATGTTTATCTGTAGTCTCCTATAAAAGTCTTCCGGGGTATCCTCATAATTGAACAATATGAAATTGGATAAGTGTCTGATTCCGTACTTGTAGGTAAGGTACACCTTCTCTATATAGATCTTTTCGAACCTGATGTCATCGAAAGCTATTCGTAGGGGCTTAAGAGGTAACTGCGCTAGAAGTTCCATTTTGTCTTCTGTAAGGAATCTTGCATCAACTCCCTGGTTGAAGTCCACATAGCGCTGTGCACCACCGTACCTAGCCCCTTTATAGAACCCATGCTTCTTTATCTCTTCCACTATGCGAGGAAACTCGGGCGAAGCTAAGACATTGTTGTCCAGCAGTATCAGATCCTTTTTGTTCGGATCTATTTGTTTCTCCAAGGGGATGAATGGGACAAATTCTGGCTCCAGCCTAGGCACGGCACAATATGGACACCGATTAGGGCATCCTTTAGTCATGTATCCGATGCTGGCATTGTTGGTGTAGTAGTTGTATATACCATTAGCCAGCGCATAGTCAGGTTCTAGTTTATCTACCTCTTCCCATAAGCCAAAATGAGGTCTTATGCCAGTTTCATTCTCAACGTCCTTCTGCAAAAGTGAGGCAAGGATGCCTCCGACTTTGATGTTGTCGACTTTACGCTCGTTCCGCTGATAGAATCTGATAGTCTCAATTGTCATGTTCCACTGGTAAGTGAACAGCGTAGTGATATAGATGATGTCCCATGCCTGGTCTCTGACAGCTGCACTGGTGCCCTTGTAGAAGACCACCTCGTCCCCTTGCAGCTTGTGGTAAGTCGAAATCTTCATGAGCCCGAGGGGCGGATACTTCACTTTATAGGCCGGCTCTACAAGTAATACCTTCTTTGGTCTTTTAATCGAGATGTGAGGACCTCTTATAGATTCAAAGTTGAAGCTCAGTTGCTTACTTTCTGCCATTTGCGCGTTAGCCTATCTCTGGTACCCTATGCACCCTAATTTGATAGTCCGTGTTGAACCTGTCAATGGTATAGTGAACCGCTGTCGGGTCTGCTTGGTAGATGTCCTCCAGCAGCTTGGTCGCTTGATCGTATTCGATAATAAGACCTTGCTCATCGGTCAGGCTCAAAATGTTTGCATAAAGAAGGGAGGGTCGTAACAGGGAGTAGCCTCCAACTCCTGCTAATTGGCTGTAGGTTGGCCTCACAAAACTCAGAAACTGCTTACTGTCTACGGTCTGACAGGGTTTATCGCTATAGACACGAGCGACAAGCTCAAAGAAGCGCGAATCTAGGAGTGCACTCATTACGTTCTCCGGATACCTCCTAACCATTTCAGCTCGATATGCTTGTGCGAGGTCAACCAGCTTGATCCCAGCTTCAGTAAAGCGCCAAGTTCTAGACTCAACTCGCTCCGCAAGTCCCAAGTCAACTAGCCATTCTAAGCGAGGAATCGTTGTCTGCTCACGCCTAGACCCTGACCCTTGCCTTTCAATCTTCTGGTCTATCTCCCGCAGTATTCGTTGCCTCGTAGATTCAAGGCGATCCAATTGGTCTCGGTCAGATATGCTGTATGCTGAGCCTGAGAATCGATTTACCATACTTTCTAGAGTATCAGGAACGAGAGAACCAGCATCAAGGTAGTTGAAGCTTTCATTCCCAAAGCGATGCAAAAGAGTCTCACAGAAAGGTAGCATGAAGTCACCGTCTGCGGCAAGTAAGTTGTAGAGAAAGAATACCTGCTCCCCGCGGTCCAAGAATAAGGGATTG
>CAZLTH010000288.1:0-2703 GCA_964562355.1 uncultured Syntrophomonadaceae bacterium
CTCCTTTGGATTATCCTGAGATAGTGAGCAATGTTGAGCAGTTATTAATGAAATTGCAAGAACCAATTAAATAGAATATCCCCTTGACGTAACCATTCTTCCTTCCTGTATATAGGTGTGGGAGTTGCCAATTAAAATCACTGAAAACATATCAATCTCATACTCTAACATGTCTTGCAAATTAGTAAGTATCTTTTCTTCTCCCACCCGACCGGCATGGCGTACAATTCCTACCGGGGTGTCCTCTCTCCTGCGTAGGAGTAATATCTCCCTAGCCCTGTTTATGTGCTGCAGTCGCCCACGGCTGCGAGGGTTATATAGTGCAATTACAAAATCTCCTTCTACTGCCAACCAGAGACGCCTGAGAATAACCTCCCAGGGAGTTAATAAATCGCTAAGACTAATAACAACAAAATCGTGCATTAGAGGGGCTCCCAGAATAGCTGCTGCCGCATTAGCAGCTGAAATGCCAGGAATAATCTCTACCTCTACAGGGTTATCTTGCTTAGTATTCATCTCCAGCAACGGTCCTGCCATACCGTAAATCCCTGCATCGCCACTACTTACAAGGGAAACTCTTCTCCCTTTTTTGGCAAACTCCAGGGCGGTTTTGCACCGCTCCAACTCTTTTTTCATGCCAGAAGAGAGGACTTCTTTACCTTTTAATAGCTTTTTAATAAGTTTTATATAAACATTATAACCAACAATAACATCACTATCTTGAATAGCTTCCATAGCCCTGATGGTCATTTCTTTTAAATTTCCGGGACCTAGTCCAACTACATAGACCTTCCCTTTTATTCCCCTATCTCCCACTTCTTTTTTCTCCTCTTTCATCCCTTAAACACCATCCCCCTATCCCTAACCACAGCCACAGTTACACCAGAATATTTTTTCTTGCTGCTAATAATCTCCGGGTTTTTTGCAGCCAGCCAGGCCGCAGGTTCTGCTACTGCCCCAACTCCTACCTGTTTTTTAACAAAATCCGAACCCTTAAACTGATCTTCTACGATTTGAATCTCTTCTGGCGTGATTATTTTAAGAGGCACGCCAAATTCTTTTGCCGTGTCAATTAATCCTTTTTCGTCACTTTTTACAGTGATTGTTGCTAGGCAGGCAATGCTGTTTATACTAATACCTGAGCTCTGCAGTGTGTTTTCAATAGCATGCCTAATATTTTCCTGTGACTTACCTCGGCGACAACCTATGCCTACTATAATATTCCGGGGGCGTAAAATTACAAAGGGAAGTTTCTGTGCAAATTCGCTTACAAAATCCAGGGTTTTCTCGGTAATATAAACAACTCCCCGGCAGGTAAGAAAAGATTTGTCTATTTTGTCTATTTTGTCTATTTTGTCTATAGGATAGATTTGAACATTAGGCGGAAAATCTACTTCCAGCTTAACAGAGGTCAAAATAGCAATTTTTTCTCTATGGAGAATAGACCAGGTGATTTTTTTCAAATCCTTACTGTGTTCTAAGACACAATGCCACTGCCTCGCCAACTCATCAATAGAAGGAATCCCTTGTACATCCGAGGCTGTGGTAATTACAGGAGTAGCACCGAGTTTGCTGGCAAGTTCCCATGCCAGTTCGTTAGCACCACCTGTATGACCTGATACTAAAGAAATAGCAAAATTTCCTTTTTCATCCAAAACCACCACCGCCGGATCAACTTTTTTATTCTTTAAAAGAGGGGCAATAGTACGCACCACAATGCCGCTAGCCATGATAAAGACAAAATGAGAATATTTATGCCAAAGCAAAGCTACAAACTCAGAAAAATTTTCTTCGATAAAAAAACAGTCTTGGTATTCTCCCTTAAACCTGTTGGAAATATAAAAGTCTGTTTGAGGAAATTTATTTTTAATTCTTTGCCCCAGTGAAGCAGCCGCAGAAGTCAGGGCTATTACCGCCATCATAAGTGAGCACTCCTGTAGGCATGACTGAAGGATTTGTCATACAACTTTGAAAGTTCGTAAGCATCTCCCAAGAAATTTCCCACCAAGATCAAGGCCGTTTTACTTATTCCCTCTTCTTGTACCTTCTCTGCAATAGTATCCAAAGTCCCCATTACTATTTTCGTATCAGGCCAGCTAACCCTCTGCACAACTGTTACCGGTGTATCTCCCGGGTAACCAACCTTTAATTCCTTGACCACCTTTTCAATCATATGCACACTTAAAAAAACAACCATGGAAGCTTTATGCCGGGCCAAGCTGGCTAGGTCTTGACCCACTGGGACAGGGGTTCTCCCTTCTTGCCGGGTTAAAATAATCGTCTGGGAAACACCAGGAAGGGTATATTCTTTTTGCAAGGCAGCTGCTGCAGCCACAAAAGAGCTGACACCAGGAATAATCGCATAGGAAATACCCTGTTTTTCAAGTTCAGCCATTTGCTCCCTGATAGCACCATAAATACTAGGATCCCCGCTATGAACCCGGGTCACCATTTTACCGTCTCGCACTCCCTTTATCGTAACCTCCAGCACTTCTTCCAAGGTCATAGCAGCACTATTGTATAGCACAGCCTGCTCCTTATGTCCCTCTAATACTGCGAGGTTAACTAGGGAACCTGCATAGATAATAATGTCAGCCTGCGTAATAATCTTTTTTCCCTTAACGGTAATCAAGTCCGGATCTCCGGGACCAGCACCAATAAAGTATACTTGCTGCATAGCTCATTTCCCTTTCTTGCCTATAA
>CAZLTH010000289.1:0-2695 GCA_964562355.1 uncultured Syntrophomonadaceae bacterium
TTTATATGATGATTTTATCATATTCTAATCATAGTAATCAGCGCAAATCAGCGTCTAATATTGTTTTAAAAGAAAATTTCTATAGTATTAAATCAACTTTCCCTAGAATCTCTTTTTCCTTGGTCACAACTTCAGCTTCAAGTCGTTCCACTTTTTCGCTAATTTTGGTAACAAACTCTTGGTCTTTTATAGAAGCTAAATTAATTTTAACGTTATACAAAGCACCTAGGACAGCCGTTCTCGCCATCATGGCTGCAACCGCCCCATCAGTTACTGCCATGGCATTACCTTTCTCAACAACTTTATCAATCATTCCCATCATACTGAAAGCCTTCTCGGCCACTTCTAGAGGCACTAAAGCTGCTTTTTTCGTGTTATTCTGGATTTGTATCTTTCTTAAATCAACCTGTGCTGTTGTTTCTCTGGGCATTTTAAAGGCCTGCATCACAAAATTGAATGATTCCGCATCATCATCTACGGCTTGGAGTAGTTTTATTCGCAAACTACTGGCCGCTTTTGCTATAACTTTCATCTCTTCTTCAACTTCTGCGTATTTTTTTTTGCCAATTGTCAGGTTAGCCACCATTTCTGTTAACGCCGCCGCCGTCGCACCACTCATAGCAGCAACACTCCCCCCACCCGGCACTGGCTCCTTAGAAGCTGTTTCTTCTAAAAACTCAGCAAGTTTCATCTCTGCAAACATTATATCTTCCCTCCATAATATTTAGGTTGTCAGGTTCAGGGTTCAGGGTTCAGGGTTAAGTGACGAGAGTCCGAGGCTTAACTCCCGTCAACCCCCGATAACCGATAACCGATAACTGATAACAATAAGTTAGTTGCCTTTGGCAATATAACTTCGGTAGCACAATTTATCAAATACTAGTGTTCCACCTTTAATCACCTTCTCCACTGTGCTGACACCAAGATGATAGGGGATGAATTTATAGGACGGAAATTCTAGGATAATAATATCACCTTTTTTGCCGACATCAATACTACCAATAGAGTCCGCTCTATCTATAGCAGCGGCAGCATTGATTGTAAAAGCAGTTATCGCTTCCTCCACGGTAAGCTGCATATACAGTGTGGCAAGCGCAAATATCAGCGGTATAGATTCTGTAAAGCAGCTGCCTGGATTTAAGTCAGTAGCCAAGGCCACTGCCAAGTTGTTATCTATCATATACCTTCCCCTGGCATATTCCTCTTTTAAGCTAAAAGCAGTCCCCGGCAGCAACGTTGCCACTACTCCTTTTGCTGCCATTTGTGCTAACCCTTCATCTGATGCCTGCAACAAATGGTCTGCAGAAACAGCGCCTAGTTCGGCAGATAGTTCTGCACCACCTAATTGGACAATTTCATCTGCATGAAGTTTAAGTTTTAATCCCATTTCCTTTGCTTTTGATAACAGTTTCCGGGATTGGGCTACTGAAAACACGCTTTGCTCACAAAATATATCGCAAAACTCTGCCAGTTCCCTTTCTACAACCACAGGTAGCACTTTTTCAATTATATAATCTATAAAAGCGTCCTCTTTGCCTTTATATTGCACAGGAACGGCATGCGCACCCAGGAAAGTACTTACTATATCCAGCGGATGAGTCTTGTCCAACCTTTTCATTACTTCCAGCTGTTTAATTTCCGTGTCCAGATCCAACCCATAGCCGCTTTTGCCTTCTACTGTCGTTACCCCAAATGAAAGCAGGGCATCAAGCCTTTTAAACCCTGCATTATATAACTCCTCTGCTGTAGCTTCCACAGTCATTTTTACCGAACTTAGTATGCCTCCACCACGTTTCATTATCTCCATATAACTTTCGCCTGCAAGTCGCCAGGAAAACTCCTCTGCCCTGTAACCGCCAAAAACAAAATGTGTGTGTGGATCTACAAACCCAGGCAAAACTGCTTTCTGCGCAGCATCGCATACTTCATAATTCTGTTCATCATAGTCGCGCAAGATTTCTTCGGTGGTACCCACAGCCTTGATAATCCCGTCTTCTATAACTACTGCACCATCAATAATTATATCCAAAGCAGACATTTTCTCCCCAGCTTTGGCTTCAAACCCACTGCAGGTTACAAGTTCTGCTGCATTTTTGATCAACATCCGCCCATTTTTCATAATTATATCCGTTCCTTTCGCTTCGCTTAAAGCGCACAAAACGCAATGAAATACCGATCTTGAGGCTAGTAACTCGGCACAAGTTAGTGCCTTCGGCAACTCCATTGATTCATAAATTAGGTGACGTATTTTGACAGGATAACAGGATGTACAGGATGGGCTAAATCGTGTTCATCCTGTCAAAGAGTTCTTTGTATACATCGCTATATCTTTCGAATGCATTAAATCAATGCCTTCGAAAAAGAAAATTCCTATAGAATCAAGTTATTACGCTTGCGGACGGCTTACCGTTTACATACTATCCGTTCTGCCTGTGCGTTGCACGCAGACAGGTCGCCTTCGTCAGCACTCGTTTGTCCTCGTCCTCCTCGGACTCACCACTTGGTAGGAACTCGTTCGTCACCCCCCCGGGCGACTCACCACTTTTCACTTTTCATTTTTCATTTTTCACTTTTCAGACTTACTGCTCCATTATTCTTTTTTCCAGTACCTGTTCGGTGGAAAAATTTTCGATTCCCAAGTAGTATTCTGCCGTGCCAATAAGAGCATCCATGGGTAATAACCCTATCACTTCGC
>CAZLTH010000290.1:0-2688 GCA_964562355.1 uncultured Syntrophomonadaceae bacterium
CCACTGCCATATCTAGCTGAATCATGGGAGTTCTCACCGGATGCCTTAACCCTGACGCTTTATCTGCGGAGGAATGTGAAATTTCATGACGGTACTCCATTCAACGCCGAGGCGGTAAAATTCAACTTAGACAGATTCCTGCGTCCCGGGGTTCCATTCAGATTTTTGATCGACAGGATCATTGAGGTAGAGGTCGTAGACGAGTACACAGTTAACCTACACCTTAGCGAGCCGTTTGCTCCGATGTTGCTACACCTATCGCACGAGTTCGTTGCAATGCACAGCCCGACAGCAGTGAAAGCACTGGGACCTGACGGCGTTATTGAGAATCCAGTAGGAACTGGTCCGTTCAAATTGGCAGAGTGGATTCACGGTGAACGGCTCGTTCTAGTTGCCAATGAGAACTACTGGGGAGGACGACCATATCTCGATGAGATAGTATTTGAGATTGTCCCCGAAATAGGCGCTCGGGTGGCGATGCTAGAGGCTGGAGATGCCCACATGGCTTGGATTGTGCCGCCTCATGACGCACCTCGACTGGAGGCTGATCCCGCAATCACCGTACTGCGCAAACCAGGTCCGAGAATGATGTATCTTGGACTGAACAACCAGCTACCGCCGTTTGACGACGTAAGAGTAAGACATGCCATTAACTACGCCATCGACAGAGAAGCGATCGTTGATCGTATCCTGTTGGGCGTAGGGGAAGTCGCCGATGCCCCCATAGCTCCGGGCATATTTGGGCATCATCCAGTTGGGCCATGGCCTTACAACCCCGAAAGAGCAAGGGAACTTCTGGCTGAGGCTGGCTTTCCGGATGGATTTGATACCGTACTCCTTCATCCGACGGGAAGGTATATGATGGACGTTGCCGTCGCTGAAGCGATACATGCCATGCTAGCAGATGTAGGAATTAGAGCAAGGCTGGTTACCAAGGAATGGGCCGCTTTCCTCGCGTTTCTTACTCGGCCGGTTGAAGAAGCAGTTGTTGACCCGGCGGTAGAAATGTTCTTTATAGGATGGGGGACCATAACCGGAGATGCTGACTATGGCTTATACATGACTCTCCATCCCGATATGTGGGTACCTGTTGGCCGAAACCGGGTCTTCTACTATAATCGGCAAGTAGGCCGATTATTAGAGGAGGCTAGAGCAGAACTAAATCCTGATAAACGGGCTGAGTTATACGCACAAGCTATAGAGTTAATCTGGGCTGATGCCCCATGGGGCTTCCTTTACGTTGAAGGAATGATTAGCGCCACGCGAGCTAACGTCCATGGTGTTTATCTCCACCCAATAGGGGAGATACCGCGGTTTGAGAAGGCCTGGATTGAATAAGATCCGATTCAGGGTGGCCGGCCTGATGGGATAAGGTAACAGAACAAGATAACTTGGGGGAGCCCTAAAGTTAGAGGGACATTTAGGGCTCCTCTGAGTCTGTTTGTGGATTCCAACAAATAGTTCACATTTGCGGCCTCTCGGATGGAGGATACTTTTATAATGTGGAGTTACATTCTAAGAAGATTGCTCCTAACTATTCCCGTGCTGATTGGGGTATCTCTGCTGGTCTTTTCCATGATCCGTTTGGTCCCTGGTTGCCCAGCGGTAGCGATTGCTGGTGTACATGCCTCTCCAGAATTTGTCGAACATATCAGACAAGAGTTCGGCCTAGATAAACCCATGTACGTTCAGTACTTCAGGTTCATGGGTAGGTTGCTCCAAGGGGATCTCGGGATATCTACTCACAGCAGAAGACCGGTAGTAGTAGAGATATGGGATAGATTCCCCAATACAGTGGAATTGACAATAGCCAGCTTAGCGATAGCCTCGCTCCTCGGAATCGGCGCCGGCATTGTCTCGGCAACGCGACGATACTCCATCTTCGATAATGCAAGTATGCTCATTGCCCTGTTCGGCATCTCGATGCCAGTCTTCTGGCTGGGGCTGATGCTGATGCTGATCTTCTCTGTTATGCTTGGGTGGCTTCCTGCGGTGGGACGAGGAACTATCTGGCATCTCATCCTGCCCGCTATCACCTTAGGCGCAGCCTCGGCGGCGATCTTCGCCCGCATGACCCGCTCAAGCATGCTGGAGGTGCTCCATCAAGATTTCATCACCACCGCCAGAGCCAAGGGCTTGAGAGAACGAATTGTCATCTACAAACATGCCCTCAAGAACGCCTTGATACCAGTCGTCACGATCATAGGGCTTCGCTTTGGCACCCTCTTGAGCGGAGCGGTTCTAACGGAGACCGTCTTCGCTTGGCCCGGAGTAGGAAGGCTGATGGTCGATTCCATCATGGCCAGAGACTACCCTGTGGTACAAGGCACGGTATTATTGCTTGCAGGAACCTTCGTTTTTGTCAATCTCTTTGTGGATATTCTCTATTCCTTCCTTGATCCTCGAATACGTTATGAGTAAGGCGGTTAAATGATAGTCGATCAAGAGACAGCAGACGCAAGAGGGCCCAAACAGAGCAGTCTATTCCGGGATGCAATAGGCCGACTAAAGCGCAATAGGATGGCGATCGTGGGACTGGTGATCATCTCAATCTTTGTTCTCTGCGCCATCCTTGCACCATGGATTGCCCCTCACGACCCCCTCGATTCTTCTTTGCCCCACACTCTGCAAGGACCCTCTCCTGCGAACCCCCTGGGCAGAGATGAATTAGGCCGGGATATACTGAGT
>CAZLTH010000291.1:0-2687 GCA_964562355.1 uncultured Syntrophomonadaceae bacterium
TTAATTTTATGGTAGATTTTAAACTTTTGTTTTTAAATGAATAGCTTTTCGTATTGACTAAGGATGAGTCAAATGAAGTATTTTCAGATGAGATGATTGACAATGACTTAGGGCGACTTTAGATGGGTTTTAAGTAAATTTTTCTACTTTACAAAGAAAAAAACTCGCCGGATGGTGAGTTTCTCTTTATTTACAATGGTGCCGAAGGCCGGACTCGAACCGGCACAAGCATAAGCTCGCTTGATTTTGAGTCAAGTGCGTCTGCCAATTCCGCCACTTCGGCACTAGCGTCTCTGTAATATAGCATATCTTTTTCATTTTTTCAAGTAGAAATAGAGAAAAAATTTATTCCTTGTCCCCGAGAGTCCTTTCATGTTAATATAGTGTGGATTAGGAAAGTTATAGAGGGGGACATACCTTCCCTTAAAGGAAGATGTGTCCCCCTACCTATAAGAAAGGAGTAAGGGATGTCTTTAATTTTACAAGGACTTATTCTGGGGTTTACTATTGTTTTTCCTGGCATGAGTGGAGGGACAGTCATTGTTATTTTAGGTCTTTATGACAAATTAGTAAAAGACTTATTGAAATTAAATTTGAAACCGTACTTGCTATTGATAGGGGGTGCAGGTGTAGGTATTTTTGCAGGAGGATTTATTCTTTCTTTCTTTTTTATTGCCTACCGGGATATTATTTCTGCTTTTTTTCTGGGTTGCTTATGGGCTTCTGTAAGAACAATTATGAAGGAAAAACCAGTGATTAGTCGAAACAGGTTGTTGCTGATGTTTGCAGGTCTGCTGGTAGGATTTTTTCTGGCTAGCGAGCCAGTAGTGTTGACGGCGAAGGGTGAAGATTTTAATTTTCTTCTTTTGTTTTTGGGAGGGATAATTGCAACGGCAACAATGCTTATCCCCGGGGTTTCCGGCAGTGCAGTGCTGATTATTATGGGCATTTATGACAATGTGCTTTATTCGTTGAATGAAATAATTTTTTCAAATTTAATTATTTTTGCTGCAGGTAGCATGTTAGGAATTTTCCTTTTTACCCGGGGAGTGGAAAAATTCTATTTTCGCTTCCGGGTTTCGGCTGCGTATTTGTTTGCTGGCTTGATTATTGGTTCATCAAGAGTCCTTTGGCCTTTTTCTTGGAATTTGCTTGTAGTGCTGGCTTTTATCCCCGGATTTTTGCTGGTGTGGCATTTCGGTGGAGCAGGGAAGTCAGCGAGCAAGTAGGGGCAATCCCTTGTGGTTGCCCGAGTGAGCAAGTAAGCAAGTAGACAAGTGTGACCAATTACCCTGCCATATTTCCTTCCGGACTTACTCACTTACAGCCACAGGCTGACTGACTCACTTATTCACTCGTCAATCCTCGTCGTGTCTCGTCTCTACTTACAGCCGCAGGCTGACTTAGTCACTTAGTCACTCAGTCACTTATTCACTCCTCAATCTCCAAAAGATGTCCCGATGGAACGAGCAAAGCGTAACAGTTCCCCGTCCCGGGGAACTGTTTTTTGTTCTGCGACAGCCCATTGTAAGGAAACAGATTCTATATAAGGGGTCTTTAAGCAAGCCATTTTACCAAAATCACCTGCTACTGCCATTTCTACCGCTTTAACTCCAAAGCGCGTGGCCAGTATACGATCGAAAGGTGATGGTGTTCCGCCACGCTGCAGATGCCCTAAAACCGTGACCCTAGCTTCTATTTTGGTGCGATTTTCGATTTCTGTGGCGATTAACTGACCAACTCCTCCCAAACGTCTTTGTTTGCTGTTTACTTGCTGGTAAACCTTGTTTCCTTCTGGTATCATTGCACCCTCCGCTACCACGAGGATGCTGAATTTTTTACCGTTTTCTATTCTGTGGATAATTTTAGTTACTACACTTTCATAGGTAAAAGGTATTTCCGGGATAAGAACAATATCAGCCCCTCCGGCTACCCCGGCTTGCAGAGCTATCCAGCCGGAATTGCGACCCATTACTTCTAGGATCATAACCCGGTGGTGTGACTCTGCTGTGGTGTGTAATTTATCAATGGCATCAGTAGCTGTGTGCAGGGCGGTATCAAATCCGAAAGTAATATCTGTTGCCATCAGGTCGTTATCAATAGTTTTAGGGATACCTATTATGGGAACACCTTTTAAATAAAACTTTTGTGCTATGGAAAGACTGCCATCTCCACCTACGACAATCAAGGCTTCTACTCCCATATTATTTAGATTAGCTATGGCTTGATCGGACATATCTTGGTAGACAGCAGTAGCACAACCTTCAGATGTTAGAAAATGGAAGGGGTTATCCCTGTTAGTTGTTCCCAGTATGGTACCACCTCGGTGTAGTATGCCGGAAACATGATGGTCTTCCAGTATGAACCAGTCATTATGTAGTAATCCGCCGAACCCGTTGGCGATGCCGATCACTTCCAGCCCAAAGCGGTTAAAAGATGTCTTGGCTACTGCCCTGATAACAGCGTTCAAGCCGGGGCAGTCTCCACCTCCTGTCAGTATACCAATGCGTTTTATAGTAGTCATAATATTGCTCCTCCCTTTTCAGGTCTTTTTGCAAGCATTTTAACAAGTTAGCTGTTTTGATAAATAATCACAACTAAAACTAAGAAATTCTCTTACCAACGGTGACAAGGTTTTTTGTCTATTGTAAGCAAAATAAAAGGTTCTTTTTTTATTTAGTTCTTTC
>CAZLTH010000292.1:0-2676 GCA_964562355.1 uncultured Syntrophomonadaceae bacterium
GCTCTTTCTTCTTTCCGCACAATATCTTTAATCTTCATCAAGCGTACCAGAGCAGATCTCTCGCTCTCATCCAATTTCATGCTGATATACTTGACTGTCTTTTGCAACTCAGGTATCATCACATATTCCAGAGCGTTTACGCGACGACGAGTTTTCTCAATCTCAGCCGCCAGTAAGCAAACAGCCTTTTCTAGCTCAGCCAGACGCACTAAATGCGGCAATACTTTAGAAAGAGCTGATATGGATATATCCAATTCTCCTGAAGTATTGGCAAAGCCGTAAGGGTAAATGTCACTACCTCGCTCTTCTGCTGCCAGTAGCTGAAACGTGGGCACACGCACACTCATCAGGTTCTTTTCTCCTACCTCCAGCTCGACACTAGCTTTGGGAAACATAATAGCCTCTTCCATTGTTTCTCCCGACATAACAGCAGCGGCAAGCAGAAAACTGGCAAAAGAACGCGCCAGCTCTTCTTCTACCTTGGCACGTAAATCCTTGTTTTCACGAATTAACGCTAGAAACTTGCGCATAAGTTCATCTCGCTTATCTTTGAGCAACTTATGCCCACGCTGCGCCTTTTTAAGTCGAATTTTAAGGCGATTTAATTCCATCCGAGTAGGATTAACGCGAACTTCCATGCTTTATTCCTCCTTGGAAGCAGCAGGCAGGTATTTTGCCAAGTACTCATCACGAACCCGCTTCAGCTCAACTCGTGGCAAAAGTGCCAGCAATTCCCAACCAATATTCAAGGTCTCTTCCACAGTACGGTCTTCGTTTTCACCTTGCTTTATATAGCGATTTTCAAACTGATCAGCAAATCTGGCAAATAACTTATCAGCATCGCTCAGTGCCGCTTCACCCAAGATAGCTGCCAGTTCTTTAGCTTCCTGACCACGAGCATAGGCCGCATAAAGCTGGTTCAAAACATCAGCATGATCTTCACGAGTCTTACCGGCACCTATTCCTTTATCCTTTAAACGAGACAAAGAAGGCAACACATCAACAGGCGGGTAAATACCCTTGCGATGCAAAGAGCGACTTAAGATGATTTGTCCTTCCGTGATATAACCTGTCAAGTCAGGAATAGGATGCGTTTTATCATCTTCCGGCATAGTCAAAATAGGAATCTGGGTAATAGAGCCGTCACGTCCTTTAATTCTCCCGGCACGCTCATAAATAGTAGCTAGGTCAGTATACAGATAACCAGGATAACCCCGGCGCCCTGGAACTTCCTTACGAGCGGCAGAAATCTCACGCAACGCTTCGGCATAGTTTGTCAAATCGGTCAAGATAACCAAAACATGCATGCCCTTCTCGTAAGCGAGGTACTCCGCTGCTGTTAAAGCCATCCGCGGCGTAGCAATCCTCTCAATAGCCGGGTCATCAGCTAGGTTGATGAAAAGCACGGAACGCTCTATAGCTCCTGTTTTACGGAAATCAGCCGTAAAAAACTCCGCTTCCTCGAAGGTAATACCCATAGCCGCAAAAACAATAGCAAAATTAGAATCTGTTCCTGGCACTTTGGCCTGCCGAGCTATCTGTGCTGCTAAACGGTTATGCGGCAAACCGGAACCAGAGAAAATAGGCAGTTTCTGCCCTCGCACTAAAGTGTTTAGGCCATCAATGGTAGAAACTCCTGTCTGGATAAACTCAGATGGGTAATTCCTAGCATAAGGATTAAGAGGTAAGCCGTTGATATCTAATCGTTTCTCCGGAATTATTTTGGGTCCTTTATCCCGCGCTCGCCCCAATCCATCAAAAACACGACCCAGAATATCCATGGAAACAGGCAATTCAATCCCTTTGCCTAAGAAACGAACCTTACATTCCTCTACATTCATACCAGTAGACCCTTCAAAAATCTGCACTAGAGCCTTGTCTCCCGCAACCTCTAGCACACGTCCACGGCGAAGGACTCCGCCAGCCATCTCAATCTCAGCCAGCTCGCCATAGGTTACGCCTTCGACCTGTTCTATAAGCATTAAAGGTCCTACTATCTCTGAAACACTACGATATTCTTTTAACATTTATTTCCTCCTCCCACTATGCTCACGAAAGCAACTAACTTACCTCTTATCAGTTACCAGTTATCGGTTATCGGTTATCAGGGGCTGGAGAGCCCCCCTGGAAGAACCCTAAACCCCGTAACCCTCGTAACCACTATAAACTGGTGAGTCGCCCGGGGGGCGACGAACGAGTCCTGACGACGGCGATAGCCAAGTCAGGAGTCCGAGAACTGTAAACTGTAAACTGCAGTCAGCAGACTGCAAACTGCAAACTGTTAACTGTCGTCAGAAGCAATGGCTTTACCTATCTGTTCTTTTATCTCCACTTCGATGCTATCCATTTCTGCCAAGTTACTCTCTTCAAGATACCGGGCCCGTGCAATACGATCACGCACTGGCAGGTTAAAAAGCTCTTCTTGGTCTGCATCACGCTTCAAAGCACGCTTGCATTCATGGTGAAAGAGCATAATCAACTGCATCATCTTCTGCTGCTTCTCCATAGAAGCATAAGTATCTACTTCGTGGAAAGAGTTCTGGTGCAAAAAATCCTCGCGCAGTGATTTGGTTGTCTCCAAAGTAAGTCGCTCTACAGGGGAAAGAGCCTCTACTCCTACCAAGCGAACTATTTCTTCTAACTCTGACTCTTCTTGCAAAAGACGCATCGCCTCTA
>CAZLTH010000293.1:0-2668 GCA_964562355.1 uncultured Syntrophomonadaceae bacterium
ATTGTTTCCGTCTTATAAGTAACACTGCCAGCTTCTATTTGGTGAGCAATTTTAGCAGAATCACGGATGTAAATAACTACTGTTCTTATTTTTTGCCGGTATTTTTTGTGCAAGCGTACATCATATGTTAAAAAGCGATAAGTGTCTTCACTGGCATAGCTGCTCTGAAATTCTAAATGCAACAGACTTTCATCTGCTAACCGGAATATGAAGTCAGCCTTTACGAGTAAGTCAGCGTAAAGAAACAACCTATTCATCAATTAAAAAGCTTTTGAAAGTAAACATTTCCTTTTCATAAATTTGGTGACGTATCTTGACAGGATAACAGGATGTACAAGATAGGCTAAATCGAGTCCATCCTGTTATCCTGTCAGAAAGTTTTTTAACCCGGCAAATACCAATTATAGTGTACTAGAATGAAAGGTGGTTGTTAAGAGGGAATATGTTATTTCATTCCAGCTCCTAAGTCAGTGAGTCAGTAGGGACGAGAGACGACGGGGATTGGGGAGTGAGTGGAGAGAAAAGGTTACTGGTTCTCCGTTCTTCGTTCCCCACTGACCTACTGTCTCACTGACCTACTTACAGCCGCCTGTCTGCGTGCGGTGACGCACAGGCAGGTAGGCTGACTTGCTCACTTACTGATTCACTAATTCACTGCCTCAGCATTTTTGGTGAAAGGACAGATAGGTCATACCATTTTAATTTGAGCAGGTGTCCTGCGACCTTTTTCTGTCCGATCAAAATCTTTATCGAAACTAATTATCTCCAAGCCATGTTTCTTGGCAATAGCATACTGATAAGCATCGTCAAAATTCAAGCTGAATCGCTGTGCTACAGTTTTCAAGTCTTCTACATCCTGGAGTGATAAACGAAGCAGACGTATCCCACCTTTAACTATTAAATCGTCCACAAGTTGCACATAAACTTCAGATAGATTGCGCCGAAACAGAATAATTCCTATAGAGTAAAGTGAGAATTCCGAGACGTGTAACTTCTCCCTTGATTGCATTCGTAAAAGTTGTTCGACCTCATCTGCCCTATCTTGATCCAAAAGTAGTTCGAGAAAAATATTACTGCCAAGGAGGTACATCAATCTCCCCACCATTCAAAAACCTTGTGTTGAAGCTCTACTGACGTATATTCCTTCCGCATATCTCGCAACACTCCTCTATAGTCAAGTTTTAAGTCCTGTTTTCTCTTTGTCATACGCTTCTCCAACAAGAACTCCGCAAAATCTACTACCTCTTTTTGGAGATCCGGTGACAACTGCTCTACTAGTTGCTTTAACGTTGACGTACCCATCAATTCGCCCTCCTCCTTTTTGCCGAGTGAGTCTTACGAGTGTGTCAGTCAGCCTTTGTGAGTGAGTAAGTGGGTAAGTCAGCCTTCCGGACTCCTGACTTGTCTATCGCCGTCGTCAGGACTCGTTCAGACTCGTACTCCTCGTCTTCACCAGCTGTAAATGGGTAAGTAAGGACGGGGAACGACGAGGTTAGGGAGAGAGGATTCTTGGCTCTCCTTTCTTCGTTACCTACTTATTCACTTACCCACTTCCTCACTTACCTACTTACCCACTTACTCACTACATACTCCTGTTGTTCTTTCGTTATCTCCGGGTAAACGGGAATAGCCAGCACTTCGTGGGCTGCTTTTTCTGCTGCTGGGAAGTCGCCTTTGGAGTAGCCGAGGTTTTTAAAGCATTCTTGTAAGTGAAACGGTACGGGGTAATATATTTCGCTGGCAATTTTATGTTTGGCTAAGTGTGTCCGTAATTTTTCACGGTCTTTAACTCTGATTACGAATTGATTGTAGATATGCCCGAATTTTGTTTCAGGATAGGTTTCGACAGGTAGTTGCAGATATCCTGTTTTTAGCAAATCAGTTGCGGCAAATAGTTTCCGATAGGTGGCAGCGTTGGTTCTGCGCTGGTGGTGCCAATTGTTTAGATAAGGCAACTTTTGGGATAAAACTGCTGCTTGTAAGGCATCTAGGCGAAAGTTACCACCTATTTCGGCATGGTAGTATTTAGGCCAGGCGCCGTGGGTTCTTAGTAGTTTTAGTTTGTCTGCTAAATCGTCATCATTGGTAACTACCAGGCCACCATCGCCCAAGCAGCCTAGGTTCTTGCTGGGGAAAAAGCTAAAGCAACCGCAGTGGCCGATGGTGCCAGCACTTACTGTTTTACTGTTTAGGGGGTACTTTGCACCTATAGCTTGGGCGGCATCTTCGATTACTTTTAAGTTATATTTTTGGGCTAAGACCATGATAGCAGTCATGTTGGCAGATTGTCCATATAAGTGTACTGGGATGAGGGCTTTTATGGTGTAGCCTTGCTCTTTAGCTTTTAAAATAGCTTTTTCGGCAGATTGTGGGCAAATGTTATATGTATCTGGTTCTATGTCGGCAAAGAAAGGAGTAGCACCTGCTCTTGCTATTACACCGGCAGTAGCAAAAAAGGAGAAGGTGGTAGTGACGACTGCATCTCCCGGCTTTATTCCCAAGGCCATTAGGGCAAGAAGTAAGGCATCGGTACCCGAAGATACACCTAGGGCATGTTTGACTTCCAAGTAGGCAGCTACTTCTTTTTCAAACTGCTGCACCCAGTGCCCCATGATAAATTTACCGGAGTCATAAACTTCTTCTATTGCTTGCATGATTTTTTCTTTTA
>CAZLTH010000294.1:0-2654 GCA_964562355.1 uncultured Syntrophomonadaceae bacterium
AAGCTCTTGCCATTGGAACGTATGTCGTAACAAGCGGTGTAGATGTATTTTTGGGTTTGATGCCTCCAATTGGCGGTTCTTCTGAAGTCATTGAAATATTAACAGACAAAGCAGAAGGATTAACAGGAGCAAAGTTCTATGTTAATGAAGACTTCGCTGAGCTGACAGAGTTGATCCTTAGCAGGATTGATGAAAAACGACAAAAATTGGGAATATGAGTAGATGCGATTTTATAACGATGGAGTCGATAGATCCTAAAATATTCAAACATAAAAGTTGTTGGGTGTCTTTCCTTGCAAAGAAGGAACCCGAGTTGATAATGTAAAATGCCCAGAATATACGAGAGTTTACGAGGGTTCAGGAGAAAGGGGGGCTGCTGCCTGTGGATCTTTATTTGTGAATTAAAAACAAGGTATCGCACAGTGAGCATCCCCCATGATTATGCTCCCTTCGCACTTGCCTGCGCCGACCTTAAGGAAGGCGTTAGAGGCGGTTAGTTTTCAGCAGAAGTTTTTTGATATAGTTACATATTCATGCTACAATGGAATTATATAATTGAGAAATAGGTGAAGTGGGTGGCAGAATGTCCTACACTGCCCGGCTGCATTAGCCAAGGCAAAACAAAAGAGACAGCCACATGGTTTTTCGTTGTGTCAACGATTTCATTAGCCTGCTATAGCTGAATAAAGACTTTTAGCTCTGATTCCTAACAAAGGGAGGGCAAGGAGAAATTAAAATGAAAATACCCTATGGTATAGTTAACTTTAAAAGTTTAAAAGAAGAAGGCTATTTATATGTTGATAAAACAAAGCATATCGAAACACTGGAAAACTATGGTAGTAAATATATTTTTTTCATCAGACCGCGCCGTTTTGGTAAGAGCCTGTTTTTATCTGTATTGAGCCATTATTACGATATTAACACAGCAGAAGAATTTAACAGCTTATTTGGCGATTTATATATTGGCCAAACCCCCACATCACTTAAAAACAGTTATTTGATATTACAATTAAATTTTTCTGGTTTAAATACGGCTAGCAAAGACAAACTGGAGAATTCGTTCAGATTAAGACTAGTTAATGCTATTAACGGATTTTTCAACCAGTATGAAGAATTTTTTCAGGATATTGCGATACTAAAAGATAGAGCAAGAAACACAAATGATATCAGTGCTTTGTTTGAGTTACTAATCCGGGAAGTGCAGACCATTGATAAAAAAATTTGTTTAATTATAGACGAATACGATCACTTTGCCAACGATATTATCGCTATGGGAGAGGGGACGTTTTATAAAGAAATTATTAGAGCGACTGGCTTTGTGCGTGATTTTTATGAAACACTAAAGATAGGCACAGAAACAGTAGTAGATCGTATTTTCATCACTGGCATATCCCCGGTGATGTTAGATGATTTAACTAGTGGGTTTAATATTGCCAGCAACTTGACCATGGAAATTGACCTGAACGAAATGCTGGGTTTTACTGAAGAAGAAGTAAGTGCTATCATAGACAAATTACAGATAAGCTTGCTTTCGCCGGACAGTGATACCCCATTAACAAAAAAGCGGTTAATGACAGAGTTAACGAAAAACTATAACGGTTATTTATTCAATGCAGAAGCACAGCAAAGAGTATATAACCCCAGCATGATACTCTACTTTGCCAACAAGTGCCAGCGCTCTGGCAGTTACCCTAAAGATATCATTGACGATAACATCAAAACCGATTACGGCAGATTAAACCGTCTGGCAGCCAACGAAGCCAACAGAATACTGCTGGATGAAATCATTAAAAACGAAGGTATCACCGCCAACATAGCCACTCGCTTTTCCTTCGATACCATGTATGACCGGGAATACTTTGTTTCCTTACTGTTTTACATGGGGCTTTTAACCATTGGCGGTATGCAGTACGGTAAAACCAGTTTGGAAATACCCAATTACATTACCAAAGAAATATTTTGGGAATACTTCGAGAAAAGATTGCGCTTAGATTTTGCTATTGAACAGCATATGGAAGAATTAGCCAAAGTGATTTGGGATATAGCAGTGCATGGGAAAATAAAACCCTTTTTGGATTATATCAGCGAATACGTATTACAAAAACTATCTAACCGTGATTTGATACAATTTGATGAAAAACATCTGAAAGTAATTATATTTGCTTACCTGACAACCAGCAGACTTTATCACTTAACCAGTGAGCGAGAAATGAGTGGTGGATATATTGATATTTACTTAGAAAAAGATTTGCGCATGCCGGAAGTAAAATACGAATGGCTGATAGAGTTAAAATACCTGAAAGAAAGTAAACGTAGTGAGTTGGCGCAAGCCAAACAAAAAGGGTTGGAACAGCTACGTAAATATGTTAAAGGCAGAGATATCATCGGCAAGAAGCATTTGAAAAAAATTCTAATTATATTTATAGGAAAAAAGGATTATGTTCTGGTAGATGAAACCGGACAGGTATTGTAATTCAATAAAAAAGCAAAGTGCGCAGGATTTTTATTTCTCTGACGCACGACAAGAAGATAGCAGTCCCTATAAATATGTTGCCAGAAAAAAACGCCTGACAGTTAAGGAATGACTAAAAAATAATCCCCATATTTTAGCCGTGCCTGTCACCCCATTCGACTATGCTCAGAGCCTGCCCTGA
>CAZLTH010000295.1:0-2633 GCA_964562355.1 uncultured Syntrophomonadaceae bacterium
GAATAGCCTACGTCAACGCCTAAGGTTAACAAAAGAACATCTTCTCCTTTAATTTTTTATAACTACTTGTGAACCCATCAATTTAAGTAGTTATTAATGCTATTATTTTGTTTCTAGTGCTCACTAAATTGTGATCAGTAAGCTTTCTTTCCTCTTGTGGTGTCTCAATATCGAAAGATTTAATAATTGAGGCCGGCCGACCTGAAAACACAACTATTCTATTCCCAAGTAACAAAGCTTCATCTATTTCATGCGTTACGTAGACTATTGCTTTACCTGATTTGCTCCAGATATCAATCAATGTTTTTAGCATGTTTATTTTTAAATTATAGTCAAGCGATTTAAAGGGTTCATCCATAATCAACAAATTGGCATCATACGCTAGTGCTCTGCCTATGGAGACTCTCTGTCGCATGCCTCCACTTAATTCACCCGGATATGCCCCCTCAAATTCTTCCAATCCTATTAATTCTATTATTTTAGATAATTCTTCTCTGGTTTTTTTCTTAGCGACTATTCTGATATTCTCAGAGACTGTTTTCCAAGGTAACAATCTATCTTCTTGGAACACATATGCTGTTTTCGTAAACTGGTTTGTTATTGTGCCTTTGTCTGGCTTTATTGCTCCCGAAACTAAATTTAATGCTGTTGTTTTGCCACAGCCGGAAGGGCCTATTATACACACTATTTCAGGATCTCTCATCTGAAAAGAAAGATCCTCAAGCACCGACATGCCATTATAACTTTTACAAACATTGCTAAACTCTACTACCATGCATACCTCCCCCTGCCTATACCTCCAAACAAATTCCGCCCATACTGATACTCTTTATCTCATGATAATGGTTACTGTCGTCATTATAGCAGAAAATAGTCTTCTTGCCTAGTGGAAAAAAATATTTTATAACTATTCCACCATGTTATTTCCCCTGATTTTCTAGACAAGAACAAAAAGAACCCTGTAAAAGGGTTCTTCGAAGTAGCTTTCTAATACACTTTGCCACAGCTTCATCTGACAACTCACGCTGGCTTAAAAATTGGCTCTCTCTTGTTTTTGTATAGGTTTAGCTATTTCTTTACTTTTAAGACTTGCCCGGGCAACCACAAGGGATTGCCCCTACTGAATTGGAGGTGGTAAGGTCTCCGTGAGAGGGCTTACGAGTCCGTACCAAGCGAGAGCGCAGGTAGGGAGTCCGAGCGAGGTAAGAAGTTAGAAGGAACTACGGAGATTAGATTTCTAACCTGCTCATTAATTTCTTCACTCCTCATCGCTTACTGGCTTCACACCTCGGCAACCAACCCTCGTCCAAGTTCCAACCATCTTAATCCAAAACCCAAAACTCTCCCCATCCCTCGTCTCACTGCCAACTGTAAACTGGTAACTGCAGTCCGCAGACTGCTAAATATTTTTCTTAACATAATGCAAGTCTATTGAGCTTGACATCAATGATTCTCTGCTGATTATTCCCGCTTTATATAAGTCCAGCAAGGAGTTGTCCATAGTTTTCATGCCAAATTTTAAGCCTGTCTGGATTGATGTTTGCATTTGATGTGTTTTACCTTCTCTAATCAAGTTCCTGATGGCATTTGTAGCCAACATGGTTTCAATAGCCACAATTCTGCCTGCTTCATCAATTCTCGGCAATAGTTGTTGTGAGAGTATTCCTTCTATTACTGCTGCCAGTTGAACTCGTATCTGTTGTTGCTGATGTGGAGGGAAGACATCTATTATTCTGTCAATAGTTTTAGCTGCCCCTACAGTATGTAATGTAGATAAAACGAGATGACCTGTTTCTGCTGCTGTTACAGCAATGCTTATTGTTTCTAGGTCTCTCATTTCACCGACTAGAATAATGTCCGGGTCTTGCCTTAAACATGCTCTTAGTCCATTGGCAAAGCTGTTTGTGTCTGAACCCACTTCGCGTTGGTTGATGATGCTCATTTTATGTTTATGTAAGTATTCGATAGGGTCTTCCAGTGTAAGAATATGATGTTTTGACTCCGTATTTATCAAGTCAATCATGGAGGCTAGGGTAGTTGACTTACCACTGCCCGTAGGACCAGTTACCAGTATGAGTCCTCTTTTTTTTCTTGCTAGGTCTTTTAGTATTACTGGCAACCCCAGTTCTTCCAGCGAAGGTATCCTAAGGGAGACAATCCTCAGTGCCAAACAATAACTTCCTCTTTGCTTGAATATGTTGATGCGAAACCGACCTACCCCGGTGTGCGAGTAAGAGGCATCAATTTCTCCTTTAGTTTCTACCGTTGTTTTTTGTTCTTCTGTCAAGAGTTCTCCAGCCAGAGCTAACGTATCGGCTGGTGCCAGGAGATTTCCTCCCATCTTCTGTAGCTTACCATTTACCCTAATTATAGGTGGCACACCAACCGTAAGGTGCAAATCAGAGGCTTTCATTTTTATAACTTCTTCCAGAAGGCTTAATATCTTCATGCTATTCCTCCATATTCAGCCTGTGCACAAGCGGAGAAGGTTCTTGCTTGCGTCTGATAATTTTACTTTAAATAAAAAAACATATTCGCCAACACTGCAGTTAGATTATCAAAATCGCCGGGGCGTTCTTCTTCTGTTTCCGGGATACTAATCCTGAAAGTTAGCCTGTCTATAGCGGTTAAGT
>CAZLTH010000296.1:0-2633 GCA_964562355.1 uncultured Syntrophomonadaceae bacterium
ATTGATCATGAGCAGTTATCTCTCTTTTAACGCCATATATAGGGACTGAAAACAGAATACCAATTTGATTTTTGTTAAAATTAATTTTGCAAAATAATATTTCCGCTTTATTTTCAAATTGCTTCAAGACCTTATCTGTCGGCAAAGCCACCTCAATTTCCTTAATATCGGATTGTCGAATAAGTGGCTGGGTACTACCAACATTATATTCCTGTAATTTTGCTGTTTTAAGAATGAAGTAAACATAATAAAAAAAAATCTTAGGTCTTATTACCAAAGTATTATCAGAAAGCCAAACTTTATCATTGTCAACAATAAAGATATTCCCTAATGTTCCAACACGCCCTGTGAAAATGAGTTTCTCATCAAACAAATAACCATCTGTTCTTCCAATTTCGCCATTTGCACCAAGGACTGGATACAGACCAGTTTCATTGAACTTTTCTCTTTTTAGACTCTTCCCGCTTGATATTTCAATCAATTGTCCTATTCTACCATCCTTCCACCCCTCCTCCGCCACCTTATCCCTCTCCCCCTGGGAGAGGTTAGGAGAGGGTTGAGGCGCAGCCTCAATGAACCACTGCCTAAAAAGCGTTTCCGCCATAGCTTCGAGAGTTTTGTTCTGGCGGTGAAGCAGGTCTATTTTGTTGTCCAGACTGCTCAGCACAGAAGCTATAGCTTTTTGTTCGTGGAGTGGGGGGATAAGGATGTCGATTTCTTTTAAGTCTCTTATTGGTAATTGTGGTTGTGCGCTGCCAGTAGCAAATACATCAAAATCACTTTTAAGGTATTTGAACAACTGATAAGTAAATTCCGGTAAAATCCATTTTGGATTAGGTCGAATAATAACCATTCCAGAATTAATTCTAATATTTTTAAATGGGACTTTTCCGTTGAAAAAACCTATACTACCAACCGTTCCTCTGGTCGTTAAAACAATATCATGCCTTTGAAGTTTTCCTTTTCTAAGCATTTCATCTTTTTGCTTTGTAATGAAACAACATTCATTAAAAGAAAATCCATTTGAAGTTACATTTTTTGCACTAAGAAACAGGCAATGAGCATTTTGATAGAATTCATTTTGTTTAGGGTAATTAGTTCCTCTATCTCCATCAATAATTTCAAAAGGAGCTTCCCCCAACTTACATTCCTTCCACTCACTCATAATTCTTCACTTCCAACCCTTCAATTCCTGAGCTATCGATTAGAATTTTCATTTGCTGCATGGTAATTTTATGCAAAATAGCATCATAATAGCTTGTTAAGTGCCGAGAAGGCTTTCTCAAACCTCTCGGCAGCATCTTTTGGTAACTCGGTAATAAGTTTACTATAATTCTCAACAAAATATCTTGCTGTTCTATAGTGGCTGAAACCAGCATTTTTTTTCAACGGGTGTTCTTGCAGATATTCTTCAATTTTTACTACTATCCGGGGACGATTTGATTTGAGTGATGTGGAAATTATTTCCTTTTTAAGTTCCTTTTTATATTCGCCATTTACTAACTTAAGATAAAAATCTATACCAAACATATCCTCTATATCCGCTTCCTTCCCTTCCGTAAAATCAGCAAATGTTAGGACGTTTTTCTTTTTAAGTAGCTTTTTCTTAAATAAGCTATCAATTGTCTGAGCATCTTTTTTCTGATAGTCAATTAAAGTGGCCACATTTAGACCTTTTTGACTGCCTAAAAGTGAAACAAAGGTAGGTACCCTGTCACTACCACCTACTGGAGTAATCGTCCAGTCTGTACTTAAACCTTCACGGCCACTTCTTTCAAGGAATGTAGATACTGTCTGAATATATAGTAAGTCAGAAACCCCTTCAACAACTAAACAGTTTTTGCCCACAAACAGAGTTTGATAAATCTCATAGCCAAGAGCTCCTTGTAAAGGGAAAAGGCTGTCCTCATGAGCTTCCAAAACCTCAATAAATACCTTGGTCCCATCCTTTTCTCTGGGCAGTTCTTCTTTGCTATCAATGCCTTTATCTTGCACGATACGAACTCTTTCAAAATGTGTAGAATCAACCATAAAAGGAGAATGTGTCGTGTAGATTATTTGGTGTTTGCCTTTTAATTCTTTTTCAAAATAATTCAAAAGATCCTCCTGAGCTTTTCCATGCAAGAAAAGACCAGGCTCGTCAAGGAGGAGAATTACATTGTTTTGTTTGTTCTCCCTTTCAATTTGCGAATACCAAGCAAGGAAAGAAAAAAACCAAATAAAACCTCTCGAACGGGTCCCTAAATTTGTCGAGACCATATGTCTTGAATCGTAAACATTCGCCCAGATATTTGTGCCGGAAGTCAATCCCACCGGATCGTCCGGTCGGGCAAGTCTCACATCAAATCGCATCTGTACGTGCTTATTCTGGGACCAATACTGAAGGACTTTTTTGCTTAGACGATTACCAGCACCTTCCAATTTATTAACAAGGTCTTGAGTACTTGACGGGGCTAATAGTTGATCTATATTAAGTCTCGCTAAACCTATTAAGCCCAGCATAGGATAATCAGAGGACTCTAAAGTGTTTGATTTCTGCCTGCTTTTCAATGTCTCAATATTTTCATGACCCTTCATCTGATAATATTCATCAAAATATAAAAATTTTGGGACACGAGAGGAAAGCAACTCAT
>CAZLTH010000297.1:0-2632 GCA_964562355.1 uncultured Syntrophomonadaceae bacterium
GCGGAGAGAAAGTGAGAGGCGAGCGGATGAATGAATTCGAGACATAAAGAATTTTTTGATCGTGTGGCCGAAAAATGGGATGAAACCGTACAGCATGATCCGAACAAATTAAAGGCAATTTTTGGTTATATTGGCCTGGAAGAGGGACAAAGAGTGCTTGATGTCGGAACCGGTACAGGTGTATTAATCCCTTATATCCATCAGACCGTAGGAGCAAAGGGAGCAATAGTGGCCGTTGATTTTTCTGGGAAAATGTTGGCTATGGCTCGAGAAAAGTATGCTTTCAGTAATGTAGAGTATCTTCAGGCAGACGTGGAAGAACTACGGCTGGATAATGAATATGACTGCATCATCTGCTACTCGGTTTTCCCGCATTTTGTCAAGCAAGAAAAGGTAGTGCGGCATCTGGCGAGTGGACTGAAAAAGAGTGGCAAGCTGGTTGTTTGCCACTCGGAGTCCAGGGCGGCGGTGAACAGTCTTCATCAACGGGCGAGTGAGGAGGTCAGAGAATGCCAATTGCCGACCATGGATCAGCTGCGCCAGATGATGGAAAAGGTCGGATTGTTACTGAAAAAACAAATCGATGCTGAAGAGATGTTTTTCATAGCGGCGGTGAAAGAAAACCGAGCTTGAGGGGAGAGAAATGATTGAGGTGGTGGTGTGGTAAAATCCTCAGAAGAGATAGAAGATTTTAAAGTAGTATTTTAAAATAATTATCAGAAGGGGGAAATCTAAAATGTTCAACAGAAAAATGATAAGTTTGGTTATTTGTATTCTGCTTTTAACGGGGATGGTAACAGGCTGTATTGGACAGCAGGCAGAGCCGCAGGAGGGGAGGGTAGGAGAAGGAGAAAAAGTTGAAGTCCCGCAGGAACTTACGCTAGCTTCAAATATGGAATTTATGGGAATTGATCCGGGAAGTCTAAATTTCAGAGGAGGGTTACTTACCTCGCTTATCTATGAAGGGCTGGTAAGTTTGGGTACAGGTAATGTTTTGAATCCTGCATTGGCAGAATCATGGGAGATGTCTCTTGATGGTAAGGTATGGACATTCCGGTTGAGAGAAGGAGTGCTGTTCCATGATGGTACAAGTTTTGATAGTGAAGATGTGAAATTCACTGCTGAATGGAATGCGGAACATGGTTTTAAGGTATGGTGGAAGGGTTTAAACAAGGTTGAGGCTATAGATGAGCATACAGTAAAGTTTGTTTTTGACATACCCAGATTTACTTTTGATTCAGAACTTGCTTTAACTGAAAACTTTATTATGTCTTCTACCACTCCACTTGATGAAAAGTGTGTGGTACAGGAAGCAATCGGCACCGGGCCTTTTAAACTTAGCTCGTGGTCAAGCGAACGAATTGAACTTGAGCGAAACAATGATTATTGGAGTGAGAAGCCAAAGCTGGAAAGAGTTGTTGCTGTAGCCATACCTGATTCAGAAACCAGGGTTATAGCTTTGGAAGCAAGAGAGGTTGATGCGATATGGACTCGTGGTATGTTTGCAGCTATACCACGACTGAAAGCGAATCCTGCACTTGAAATGCATCGTGAATTAAGTGTTAGTACAGGAGTACTTTATATGGGTACGGACAGAGAGCCTTTTGATGATCTGTACGTCAGAAAGGCTATCAATCACATGATTAACAGGGAGGACATAGTAACGCATCTTTTAGATGGCTATGTGGTAGAGGCGAAGTATATGTTTTCTCCTGCTTTTGGGGAGTTTGTTAACAGAGATGCCAGAAACCTTGCGTACGATCCTGAACAAGCAAAGCAACTGCTAAAAGATGCTGGATTCGAGGATCAGGATAATGATGGTATTTTGGAAAGGAACGGTAAATGCTTTCATATTGCCCTTACTTATGACGTGGCTTTGCCGGATCATCGTTTAATAGCAGAATATCTCCAACACGAGTTCCAAAAAGCAGGTATCAAAATGGACCTAAATCCTGTAGAACTTGCCCTTATGAGGGAGATGAAGGGGACAGGAGAGTTTGATCTGCTTTTATCTTCGCAATGGTTTATTCCACATAATGAACCTGCAAACCATTACCGGCAATATTTCCACTCCACAGAAGGGAGATTCCGTTTTCTTGACGACCCAGAAGTGGATGCTCTGATTGACCAACTTGATGCCACTGGAGATCGAGCAGAACGGTTAAAGCTTCACCATAAATTGCAAAAAGAAATCCTAGAAAGGGCACCGGTGGTCTATCTTTACAACCACTATAGTGCCCTATTTACAAGGGGTACAGTAAATAATTTTGAAGCACCTGTTCACAGCAGAAAGATTTGGTATTCCTTGAAAAATGTCTACATGCGGGGAGAATAAGATTGGTCTACGGTGTTTATATGGCAGAGAAGAAGTAGAAAGTGGGAAGTGGGATGGGGCTTTGGGTTGAGAGGCGCGAAGTAGGGGCGGGTTTTAAACCCGCCCGACAAAGAAATGAGTGGATTTACTGGGCAGAATAATCAAAAGGAGGACGAGCCTAAAATGCAAAAGGAAGAAAAAATGCTTAGCGAGAAATCATCACCTGATTCCGGATTGCCTGACTTTAATCAGCTACTGAAATATAAATCTGAATTGGGGAAGTTGCCGCCGGTTGATATAACACAACTCAGCGATATA
>CAZLTH010000298.1:0-2631 GCA_964562355.1 uncultured Syntrophomonadaceae bacterium
GATAAATATGTGCCAGAATTCAAGCGGACACTAGGGGAAGAGCTTTTAGAGCCTACACGCATTTATGTTTCTTTGGTTCATTCTTTACTACCTGAAGTTAATATAAAAGGCATGGCCCATATCACCGGAGGGGGTTTGCTTGGAAACTTGGTCAGAATCTTGCCGGACAATGTTGATATTGAAATCAGTCAGAAAAATATACCAGTTCCGCCTGTTTTTCAATTGTTGCAAGAGCTAGGCAATGTGCCGGAAGAAGACATGTACAGGACGTTTAATATGGGAATAGGTTATGTCGTTGTAATATCTGCGTCAGACCTAGACTTATTCTGTGAGGCTATGCATAAACAAGGGGAGAAATTTCATCTTCTAGGAGAAGTAGTTTCAGGAAAAGGAAAAGTTTTAATTTAAGGGGATGGTAGAGTGCGTATTGCTGTACTGGCATCTGGTAGTGGTACTAATTTACAGGCAATCATGGAAGCTTTTGAGAGTGGTGAAATAGTCGGTAATGTAGCTGTAGTTGTCAGCAACAGGAAAGATGCTTTTGCTTTGCAAAGAGCAATCAAAAGGAATATTCCTGCGCATTATCTTTCTCCACGGCAATACCAGGATAAAGAAGACTATGACAGGGCTGTTGTTTCCCTTCTAAAAAAATATGATATAGAATTGGTTGTTTTAGCAGGGTATATGCGCCTAGTAACTCCTCTTTTTGTTCGGCAATATGCAGGTAGAATCATGAATATTCACCCTTCACTGCTGCCGGCTTTTCCCGGCACCCGGGGAGTAGAGGATGCTTTGGAATATGGTGTCAAGGTAAGTGGTTGTACTATCCACTTTGTAGATGAAGGATTAGATACAGGACCTGTTATCTTACAGGCAGTAGTAGATATAGAAGATGAGGATACGGTGGAAAGTTTGCAGCAAAAAATTCACGCAGAAGAATATCGTCTCTACCCCCGGGCAATAAGTCTTTTTGCTCGAAATAAAATTACTCTAAAAGGAAGAAGGTGCGTTATTGATGAGTAAAAGAGCTTTGATAAGTGTTTCTGAGAAGAAAGGTCTAGTTGATTTTGCCAGAGAATTGGTAGCACTAGGCTTTGAAATATTATCTACGGGAGGTACAGCCCGGCAGCTGGCGATCGAAGGTGTGCCGGTAATCAAGGTAGCAGAAATAACAAAATTTCCTGAAATTCTTGGTGGTCGGGTAAAAACTTTACATCCTAATATCCATGGGGGAATTTTAGCACGCCGCCAACTATTGTCAGATAGGGAACAGCTGGTGGAGCATGGCATAAAACCGATTGACTTGGTAGTGGTTAACTTGTATCCTTTCGCCAATACTATTGCCAAAAAAGGAGTTACATTGGAAGACGCCATAGAAAATATTGATATTGGTGGTCCTACCATGGTACGCTCCGCTGCCAAAAATTATAAAGATGTGGCGGTTATAGTTAACCCCGAACGGTATACAGAAGTTCTGTCAGAACTTAAAGAAAAGGGAAAGCTGAGCGCGAAAACCCATTTTTCCTTGGCAGTGGAAGCGTTTGCTCATACGGCTGAGTATGATGCACTTATCAGCAGCTTTCTTGCGAATCAAGACACTCAAGCTTCTTTTTTCAAAGAGCAGTTGATTTTGCCCTTCAAGAAAACCGAAGACTTGCGTTATGGTGAAAATCCACAGCAAAAAGCAGCTTTCTATTCCGATGTTACTGCTGTTTCTAATTCGGCGGCTATCGCTTCAGCTCGGCAATTGCAGGGGAAAGCTCTTTCTTTTAATAACTATAATGATTTAAATGCTGCCTGGGATATGGCTCTGGAATTTACAGAACCAACCGTGGTGGCAGTCAAGCATACTAATCCTTGTGGTATTGCTTCTGCGGCTACAGTACATCAAGCCTATGTAAGAGCCTTTGAAGCAGATCCGGTTTCCATTTTTGGTGGTATAATTGCAGTTAACAGAGAAGTCGATGCAGAAACCGCTCGGGAAATGGTCAAAATATTTTTAGAGGTTGTTATAGCATCTGCCTTCACTCCTGAAGCCCTAGAAGTATTTAAATCAAAAAAAGACTTACGTATTCTACAAGCTGGGCAGGCGCTCCGCCAAGCAGCAGTAGAATTTGATTATAAGAAAGTTTCCGGTGGGTTGTTGGTACAGGAAATAGATAAAAAAGAAGTTGACCCTGCTGACTGGCAGGTAGTCACGAAGAGAGCACCCTCAGAAGAAGAAAAATCGGATTTAGCCTTTGCTATCAAGGTAGTTAAACATGTTAAGTCTAATGCTATTGTTCTGGTAAAAAACAAGCAAACTATCGGCATCGGAGCGGGACAGATGAACCGGGTAGGAGCAGCTAAGATTGCTTTAGCACAAGCCGGCAATAAAGCCGCTGGAAGTATTCTAGCATCTGATGCATTTTTCCCATTTAGCGACACCGTAGAGCTAGTAGCACAGGCAGGAATAGCCGCTATTATTCAACCGGGAGGGTCTCTAAGGGACAAAGACTCTGTGCAGGAAGCGGATAAACATAATATAGCGATGGTAGTTACCGGGCGACGTTACTTTAAACATTAGGATTAGTGATTGAGTGACTGAGTGACTGAGTGACTGAGTGACTGAGTGACTGAGTAAGTAGGGGC
>CAZLTH010000299.1:0-2618 GCA_964562355.1 uncultured Syntrophomonadaceae bacterium
GTCATCTTCCGACGATTTTAAGCCTGTAGCAGTTGCTGTGGTAGATATTGAAGACCTAGATGGTTGACAAGGGAAAATATTTTTCTTATAATGTAGAAATAGGCAGGATTTTTTAAAAATAGTGTCGAAAAAACTAAAGGTAGTACCTTGTTGAAATTATGGTGTACTAGTCTTGGGTTTTTCTTGAAAAGACTTGAAAGGTTTGAGGTGATGTTTAAAGATCAGAAATGAGAGAATTTTAATAATGTTGGAACAGGAAGGAAATTCCTTTTGCCCTCCCTGTGGGTTAAAAAGGATAAGTTTTGTGGTGGGAATGGCTTATGAACCACTTTACTAGAGAGGTATGAAAGATGAATACAGAACTGCAGGACTTTATAGAAAAGTATGACTTGTTTGGCTGTATACAGTGTGGACGATGTACAGGTGGTTGCCCAGTTACAGTGCGTACCAAGTTAAATGTACGTCGGTTTGTTTATGACGCTATTGATGAAAGCATGTTGGATGCTCTGTCTGAATTGCCGGAGATATGGGATTGTACTGCCTGTAATACCTGTGCAGTCAGGTGCCCTAAGGGCCTTAAGCCTGTTGAAGTTTTGATAGGATTAAGGAATATTTTAGTAGAAGAAGGCAATGTTCAGCCTACAGTTAGGGATGCCTTGGAGAGCGTTTTCCGGGAAGGTAATCCTTGGAGTAAGCCCCGGGCAACACGTTCTGACTGGATGGAAGGACTGGATGTAAAGATTGCTGAGCCTGGCGAGAAAGTGGAAAATCTTATTTTTGTCTGTTGTACTATTGCTTATGATCCTAAGGTGCAGGTGATAGCTAAAAATCTAGTAACGGTTTTGAACAAGGCAGGTGTTGATTATGGCTTTATAGATGATAGCGAAACCTGCTGTGCCAGTGAAGTGTATAACCTAGGAGAGGCGGGAGAAGAAGGTCTTTTTGATATGATGGTGGAGGATAATACAGAGTTGCTTAACGGCTATGAGGCTAAAAGAATTGTAGCTATATCTCCACATTGTTATTCAACCTTTAAAAAACAGTACCCGGATTTAAAGGCGGAGATTATTCACTACACGCACTTGGTAGGAGAGATATTGCAAGATAAAAAGTTGGAATTGACTAAAGAGCTTTCAGAGAAGATTATATTTCATGACCCCTGTTTTCTAGGCAAACAAAATGATGTTTACGATGAACCTCGCTATATACTTAACCAGATTCCCGGAGCAGAGCTGCTGGAGTTTGATCGTAAAAAGGAGCGCAGCCTTTGTTGTGAAGGTGGTGGCGGCAAGATGTGGGTGGAAACGGATTCTAAAGAAGAGCGTCTTGCGGAGACAAGAGTCAAAGATGCCCGAGAGCAAGGGGCTACCGTACTGGCTGTGGCTTGCCCATTTTGTGTGTTGACCATGGATGATGCTTTGAAGGCCAAGGGGCTGGAAGAAGAAATGAGAGTAGTCGAGATTATGGAAATATTAGGAGAGGCTCTTTAGGTTTGCAGTCTGCTGACTGCAGTTTACAGTTGCCAGTTTACAGTTTACAGTGGTTACGAGGGTTACGAAGGTTCGAGGTTCAGGGATAACCGGGTTCATGGGTTCATGGTTGAGTAACGAGTTACCTCCAACTTCTAATCTCCCACATCCAACATCTAATTTGGGGAGGGGACTCTCCAGCCCCTGATAACTGATAACTGGCTATCAAATCTTAGTTCTGAACACTTGTTGATAATGTAAGTTAGTTGTCTTTAGTAACTACTAAATTATGGAGGTGGGGTTTATAGTGAAGACTTTTGTGTGCGTTAAGAGAGTTCCGGACACTTCAGAAGCAGAAGTCAAGGTAGATGCCAGTGGTAAGGATGTTGACAGCAGTAGGTTTTCTTTTGATATTAATGATGCTGACAACTATGCGGTGGAAGAAGCTATCCTGATTAAGGAAGCTCAAGGAGAAGGAACGGTTCAGATAGTTTGCATTGGCCCGAAAGATGCAGATATTATGATTCGTATGGCGATGGCTAAGGGTGGCGATAGTGCTGTCCGCATTGATGACCCTCGTATCAATGTCAATGATCCTGTGCAGATAGCCAGAGTTCTGGCGGCGGTTATCAAAGAGCAGTCACCCGACCTAGTGTTGACAGGATGTATGGCTGGTGACGATGGCGGTATGGCTGTAGGAGTAGCACTAGCTGAAGAGCTGGGTGTTTCGCATGCTGCTATGGTAAAAAAGGTAGAAATGGGAGAGGGCAAACTAAAAGTACACCGTGAATTGGAAGGTGGCATATCCGAAGTAGTGGAGCTTGACTTACCAGCAGTGCTTACTATTCAGACTGGGATTAATGAGCCTCGTTACGCTCCTATCAGAGGAATAAGAAAAGCTCAGAAGAAAGAGCTTAAAGTTTTAAAGGTAGATGAGCTGGGACTGTCTGAAGGTGACGTCAATGAAGCTTCTTCCTTGCTTGAACTACAAAGGTTTTATGTGCCGGAAGTAGTTTCTACAGCAGAAGTAATCGAAGGTGCACCTGAGGAAAAAGCAGAAATTTTAGCTGACAAGCTGGTAAAAGGAGGTCTGCTGTAAAATGGGTGATTTATTTGTTTTAGCTGAACATCGTCAAGGAGAATTGCGGG
>CAZLTH010000300.1:0-2591 GCA_964562355.1 uncultured Syntrophomonadaceae bacterium
CTGGTTAATGTCAAAGACGTCCCTATTTACGGTTACATCTTGCTTTTTTTGACCATAACAAGTCCTCTTTTTTTGTTGGCAAGCCTTCGTTTCCTGCCTCCTTTTCTGCCAAAAATTGTTGACTATTGGTCGTTTTCGTTTGCCATTTTGGGGTTAGTCGTTTTGATTGCTGTTTTGTTATGGATTTATAGGTTGTGGGCACTTCGTCTGGTTAATGTCAAAGACGTCCCTATTTACGGTTACATCTTGCTTTTTTTGACCACAATAAGTTTTCTTTCTTTAAATTTTTTCATTATGTGGTCTCTTGTATTTTTCCTTCCCCTCCCTTAATGCAAGAGGGAGCCAAGGGGGCGGTTCTTGCGGTTTCACCCTTTAAATGAAAAAAGTACCGGGATTGCTTGTTTCAATTTTCAATTGTTTTTTGTAGGAACTAATTCTTTATATCTGTCTTCGAATCTGTCTGATATATACTTTAAAAAGATAAGCCCTAAAACAACATGTTTATACTTACTTGCAGCCATTTCGTCTCTTATTTGAAATAGATTCCTATTCATCATATCAGGCGTATATACAAACTCATATGGCAGAAATCAATACATTAGTGTCAAGCATTATCCTCATTATTTTCTGTCACCTTTTCATTATATATTTGTCGCCTAACTTCTTTCACTAGTGCAACTACATCCTCATCTGTTTTAAGCATAAGCCTTTCAGCTTCACCATCAAAAGCATCTCCTATTTTCCGCAATGCCAACATAGCAGAGTTTGCAATTACCATGTCACCGTCCTTTTCAGTAAAAACTACTTTATCTCCCTCTTTAAGATTAAGCTTTTTTCTTATACTTACTGGTATTGTTACTTACCCCTTTGCCATTACTTTTGAAAATTTGTTTTATAATCAACCTGCAAAATTTTTGATTCTCACAGAAGAATGAAGCTGCGGTGGTAGCAACAGGCAGTTACTATGGGGATTCAATTTTTTATCACCGTCTTTTTATTTCTAACTTTGTGGCATGAAGTGTCCACCTAATCTAGTTCTGAAAATCATATTTTTTTTGTTTTGGCAGGGTTCACAACCCGGACCACAGTGCGGAGCGAATTATCCTTGAGGGCGATGTTCCCAGTCCGGTGAAACCACCTTCCGGTTGTTATTTTCATCTGCGTTACCGTTACTCTGAAGAGATCTGTAAAACGGAGGTCCCGGGCTATCGGGATCTAGGCGGTGAACACTTCGTAACCTGTCATCTCGTCGACTCGTTAAACCTGCGACCGGTCCGGATAGGTTGATATTGTAAGATTATCAGAGGTTCCCTACCTCGAAACCCCTTAAAGCGACTGGCTTTTTTCTGAAGCATAGGAATTTTAGAAATTCCTATGCTTTTATTTAGGTTTTCAGGAGGAAATCTAGACCTATGGTGGAACATCGCCACGCATTTGTTATTGACAGAACTTTCAGGTTGATGGTATAATACGGACATAAGATATTTTCATGTAATATTATTGATTCTTAGAGGTAATAAGTAGAATAACGGTGAAGAAAAAATAGTAGAAGTAATAGAATATATTTTCAGATATTTGTGTTTTTGTTGCACTGTTCAAAGGAAGGCTTTTTCTTTATGCATTCTTTATGAATTTGATTGGTTATGTAAGGCTGGTTTTCTCTGGTGAGAGGAGTTAGAAGATGAACTTGGCTGAAGTCCAAAAGATCGTAAACGCAAAAATACTCTGGGGAGAAAATATGATGCATGTAGAAGTATCTACCGGCTTTGGATGTGATTTGATGAGTGATTGTTTGGCTTTTGCTCAACCAAAATGTTTAATGCTTACAGGTCTGTGTAACACACAGGCCGTTCGAACTGCTGAAATACTGGATGCTAGGGCTATATTAATTGTACGAGGCAAGCAGCCTAGTCAAGAAATGGTTGCCTTGGCTAAAGAAAAAGGACTGCCTCTTTTGTCTACTGATAAGTTGATGTTTGATTGTTGCGGACTTTTATTTAAGGCAGGTCTGGAAGGAGGATGAGAGGTGAAGGATGAAAAGCCTCAGCCGGAATGTCTGACCTTGCAAGTGCCTGTTGTTGCCATGGATTTTATGGCTGCAGGAGAAGGAGCCAGTCGGATCAAACAGACTTTAAAAAAGATAGGTTTTTCGCCACAAGCTATCAGAAGAGCGGCTATATGCGCTTATGAAGCTGAGATGAATATAGTTATCCATAGTCAGGGAGGTGCTCTGACAGCTAGGTTTCTACCTGAAAAAGTAGAATTGCTGGCGGAAGATAAAGGACCTGGCATTCCTGACATTTCTCAAGCCATGCAGGAGGGGTATACGACTGCTACTCATAAAGTACGAGAGATGGGCTTTGGAGCAGGTATGGGACTGGCAAACATTAAAAAATGTGCTGAAGAATTGGATATACAGAGTAAAATAGGAGAGGGGACAAAGGTGCATATTGTTGTGTATAATAAAGTTTGAAAGTTTGAAAGGTGGTAGGGGCAATCCCTTGTGGTTGCCCGAGTGAGTCAGTTTGAAAGTTGGAAAGAGATAAAGAGATAAAGAGATAAAGAGATAAAGAGATAAAGAGATAAAGAGA
>CAZLTH010000301.1:0-2586 GCA_964562355.1 uncultured Syntrophomonadaceae bacterium
AGATTTAATTTCTACCTTTATGATTTTTACGTCCAAAGCCGATTGCGTATAACGTGACCGCCGTTGGCGAAGCCCGCCGCGTCCTCGCTGACAAGCCACCGCACGCGCACGACGATACCCCACTGGCAAGTAGCCTTTTGCTCACCCACAAGCGGTGGGTTTGGGCGACAGCCGCCAACGGCGTGTTCTGTGAAGCGGGGCGCACTTCTTTCCGCTATGCAAAGCTGGCAACTTCCACAGGACGTTCGGCAGCGAAACTCTTCCGATGGAGTTTAATGCGTTCGATTTCGTGAAGTGTCTCTGCCGTTAGGTAGCTCTCCCCGCAATGAGGACAACTCACCACAGGGATATTCTCTATCACCAGTAGATCTTCACCTTTGCCGTATGTTCTGGCAACTCTGCGGAAGCGTGCCCCTTCTCGTCCACAAATGTCACACACCATCTGATACTCTCCTGTTCTCATGGGATGTACACAGTGACAATGACCAACTTTCCAGTCGGACTCAGCTTGGCCACCACCTCGACTTCACCGCCGCCAACTGTTTCCCCCCTGAGGCGGTATTTCCATTCGGCGGTGACCCTATCCTTCTGACGTTCCAATATCTCACCTCTGAGGATACCACATTCGACATCGTAGATGGTCAAACCATCCTCGTTCATTTCTTCTTCCGCGTGGAGCGTCATCACATACTGGCGCTTGCGAACTTTCTCCCGCATACGTTTTAAGATGCGCTCAAACACGGTTGTCCTCTCGATTAACTGCCGATCTATCTCCCGCGCCCCATTTCACATAACGGGGCTGCGTGTTTGCGAAGTGCCGAAGGCATTTGAGTGAGCGAAGCGAACCGCAACCACGCTGTTAGGCGAAGTTTCATTGATAATCATTGAATAATTCTAAAATTATTCACAGTTGAATCCTTTAAATTTATTTCTTTAAGCACCAAAGAACTGCTTTTCTCATTAAATCCCAATCCGAACCCTTATCTTGTAATGAATCAGCAACTGTGACTCCATCGCGGTCACTGTCCTCCTCTATTTCAGGATGTGTACCGATGATGAATACTCTACATAAGTCCAATCCCTGGTTTCTGTTCCGTCGCCTGTTATCGGCAGCGGCAGCCCATTCATAAAACCTTCGGTATATCTGCCGGGTTATATTCGCAATTCGCTTCGATTAATACTAATGCATTATCTTCACTGTCTTGTCCCCGCTTCCATCGTCCACCACTATTATTTCATCAACATGCTCATCAGCGCCATATATAAGACTTGCTATGCATAACCAGTTGTTATGCGCCGGTATTCCCGCTATTATTTTCATCACACTTTTTCTTTTTCACAAAAAGAAAACCTGTGCTAAAAGAAAAACAATGGGAATGTTTTTTAGTAAAGGTTTTTGCTTGCAAAAAAGTTTAATTTAGTCTACCACCTTGATTTTATCCGCATGTGCACTGTAACTATAAATGCTAACTTTGACTTGATACCCCAATCGAGAGAGATATTTATAGCAATCATCCCAGGATAGCCCGAACTCTTTAACATCCGCAAGTCCCAAACGACTCAAAACCTCTTTTATCAATTCAAAATCTTTTTCTTCGTATTCGGCTTCGCATATCATGTCCTCTGCCCAATCAACCATCTGCTCAAGCGTAATAGAACGGTTGAGATAAGACGATATTCTATTTGCTATTTCCCTCTTCGTGACTTTTATGTTCATCTTCTTTTGTTTTCAAGAAAACTTTTTCTCATTTCTATCCCTCTTCCTTTCGACTTCTTCTTCCATACAAGTTATCTTTTAACTCAACCGCTTTTTCAAATCCCCTTTTAAATATTCGCATGCCTTTCGTCTCTTTTAACTTCTCTATAAGCCCCGATAGCTTTTCCACAAGCTTTCCATTGACTATGCCTCTACCATATCTCGCATACCCCATCGCCGCCCTGTATAACGCTTTATCTAAGAATCTCAGCTTTCTCCAGTTGCCGTTTCTCAATCCTTTCTTGAAGTTCGTAAAATGCTCTTTGTATGTTATATCTTTTGTTATCATAGTGATTTACTTTACTACTTAAGGGTTATATATAACTTTGCATCACTCGTCATTCGGTAGAATGCCCATCCACGATTACCACTTCGTATTTGTCTTCGGTCTAAATTCATAATGCTTCTACCGGTTTAAATTCTTTGACTGGGATGCTAACAATTCTTTTGATTTCTTTTGCCTCTACAATTTTATCTATTGCTTCTGATACCTGAGCAGTAAAGTATTTCTCACCACACTGTTGGCAGACACCCACAGGAACCCCCTCTATGAGATATAATCGCCCTTTCCATCTATATTCGAGTTCTATAACTTTTTCAACAACTTCCCCTCCACAGAAATAACAATCTCCATAATTATGCAACATCTTTATGAGCGTGTCCTGTAAGTTGGAACTCGTTTTTATTAGCCCCATTCCGAATCCAACCAACATTGATTAATTTATTCATGCACTCTCAATCCTCCTCCATGCTCGAAATCCTGAATGCATATCCCTTATAGTTGACTTATTTGCATTATTTAAATTAAAAATCCATGTCAGTACTGGATT
>CAZLTH010000302.1:0-2582 GCA_964562355.1 uncultured Syntrophomonadaceae bacterium
GTAATATAATCCTCAGTAACCTTTTTAGAGGGAGCGGTAAATATCTTATCGGTCTTATCAAATTCTATTAGTTCTCCTAACATAAGGAAGGCACAGAAGTCCGAAATCCTTGCCGCCTGCTGCATATTATGAGTTACAATGACGATGGTATATTTCTTTTTTAGCTCTTGAATCAGCTCTTCAATCTTTGCGGTAGCGGTTGGGTCTAAGGCAGAACAGGGCTCATCAAA
Source organism: uncultured Syntrophomonadaceae bacterium (assembly GCA_964562355.1). Lineage (GTDB taxonomy): Bacteria > Bacillota > Dethiobacteria > PWVN01 > PWVN01 > CAZLTH01. The sequence goes on from CAZLTH010000302.1 coordinate 231, forward strand.
AAGGATTGCCTCCGGCTCAATGGCTAAGGCGCGGGCAATACATAGACGCTGCTGTTGGCCCCCTGATAAATCTAACGCCGAATCACCTAATCTATCTTTAACCTCACCCCATAAAGCAGCGTCTTTCAAGGATTGCTCAACCCTCGCCAGAAGCTGGTCTTTCTTTTTGATGAGTCCATTGATTTTAAGCCCATAGGCAACATTTTCAAAGATGGACTTAGGGAAAGGATTGGACTTCTGAAAGACCATACCCACTTTACTTCTCACTTCAACTGCGTCTACATCATCTTCATAAATATTTTTTCCATCTAACAAAATCTCTCCCCTAACCTTTGCCTCGGGGATAATATCGTTCATCCGGTTAACCGCTCTTATAAGGGTAGTCTTTCCACAGCCTGAAGGCCCAATAATAGCGGTAACCTTATTTGCCTCAATATCAAAACTAACATTCTTTATTGCCTGTGCATCTCCATACCAGATATTTAAATTGCGGATAGAAAGTTTAATAACTTTACTGTTCACTGTCCACTGTTCACTGTCCACTGTATTTACCACTTCTTCCTCCTCCGGAACCGATTGCGCATCACAATGGATACGGCACTCATACTCAACACTAAAAACAATAACACCGTGGCGGTGCCATAGGCAATGGGAATCTGAGCCTGGGGATGCGTTCCTTCAGTGAGAAGCCCATAGATGTGATAGGGCAGCGCCTGGACTTCGCTAAAGACAGAGCGGGGGAGATGTATAATATAGAAAGTAGCCGCGGTAAAAAGAATAGAGGCGGTATCCCCGGCCGCTCTACCAATGCCCAAAATAGAGCCGGTAAGGATAGAGGAGATAGAATTAGGCAGCACAATGCGATAAATTGTCTGCCATTTGGTTGCCCCTAAGGCGAAAGATGCTTCCCGGAATGCCTGGGGAACAGCCAGAAGCGCCTCTTCGCTGGTGCGGATAATCGTGGGAAGAATCATTATTCCCAGAGTCAGCCCCCCGGAAAGAATGGAAACCCCAAAACCAAAGAGCCTCACGAACATAACCATACCAAAGAGGCCAAAGACCACTGAAGGCACCCCGGCTAAGGTATTCACCCCGGTTCTGATAATCCGTACTACACCCCCCTGCCGGGCATATTCTACCAGATAAATTGCGGCCATAACTCCCAGAGGAAGGGCAAAAAGAACCGCCACCAGGACGAGACAAAACGTACCCACAATGGCCGGGAAGATGCCACCGGCGGTCATAGAATCCCGGGGCATCTGGGTAAGAAACTCCCAGTTTATTACCCTCGCCCCACGGATAACAATAAAATAGATAACACTAAAAAGAGCCATTAACGACAGGACGATGATCGTATGCAAAAATACCCTGAACACAAACTCCTTGAACTTTCTCACATTCCTACTCCTCGGCGGAATCTTGAGGAAAACCGCTCAGCAATAATACTAAAAAGGAGTGTCATTGCAAATAGCACACATCCTATGCCAAAGAGGGCATGCATGTGAGGGCTTCCGCTGGCCGCTTCTCCCATTTCCAGGCCAATGGTAGCCGTCATTGGTCGCACGGGCTGGAGGAAAGAACGCGGGATAACTGGTGAGCCGCCGGCGACCATCATCACCACCATCGTTTCCCCGATAGCTCTACCCATACCTAAGATTATGGCCGTAACTATGCCCGGGAAAGCCGCAGGAAGAACTACCTTCAGCGTGGTCTCTAATTTAGTAGCCCCCAGGGCATAAGAGGCCTCCTTATAAAGGGCGGGAACAGAGGAGATGACATCCTCAGATACAGTCACGATGGTGGGAAGAGCCATCAGGCCCAATAAAATAGAAGCACTAAGGGCGGTAAGCCCAATCGGCAAATCAAAGAGGCGCATTATCAGGGGAGCAAATGCCACTACCCCAAAAAATCCGTAGACTACTGAAGGGATAGCGCCAAACAGCTCCATTACCGGTTTCAATATTTCCTTTAACCGCGGAGAGGCAACCTCAGCAATATATATCGCTGCTCCTACTCCCAGCGGGATAGCAATGCACATCGCCCCGAGGGTTACCCAGAGGGAACCAAGGATAATGGGAAAAATACCATACGCCGGTGGCTCAAAAAACAGGGGACGCCAATATCTTCCTAAGATAAACTCCCCTAATGTTACCGTCCTTAAGATGGGCAGCCCCGCGCGAAAGAGGACAAAAACGATGCCACCAAGAAAAAATATAGAGGCAAAGGCAAAGAAGAGAAATATATATTCAATGCCTTTGCCTTTACCTCGCCTGAAGAATCTTTTCATAGTTTCTTTGTTATCTCCCCGCTTATCCTATCTTAAAGGGGTTCTTGTGTCAAGGTCAAAAAAAA
>CAZLTH010000303.1:0-2577 GCA_964562355.1 uncultured Syntrophomonadaceae bacterium
GTTCTCATATGATCACCTCCAAACTCCTAACTAGCCCCCAAATTGCGTATAACGTTTTGCGGATAAAAGAAGTTGCCGAAGGCAATTTGGGGAAATCTTTCCTGCCTGTCCCTGCCCGACGGCAGGCGCGGGCAGACAGGGATTTCCCTTTTATCCGCTGTTATACGCTGTCGGCGAAGGGTTCTCAAAAAATGCAAGTTGCATTAGGACTACGTTTTCCGATGCAATATTCAAATCCTTCTCAACGGTAAATCCTTCTTTTATATATAGATGAAAGGCAGGGGTATCCCGAGTAGTAACAAGTCTTATTCCTTCATACCCTTCACTTTCTGCCCTCTTGCAAATAAAGCGAAGCATTTCACGCCCAAATCCCTGTTTTTGATAAGCTGGTAATGTTCCAAAAATCACCAGTTCGAGATAACGTCCTTTGTAATATCCCGGCATTTCTTTGCCGAGCCTTTCGAGTTCTATTGCCGTTCGCCATCTGGATATTCGACCCACCCGAAAAACCAAGAAAATTAAGAATCCTATTGGCCATAAGACTATCCTTGATAATATGGGCAGTTTTGGTCTTGCTGTATAATCTGCAAGAATGGCGGCACAGACAAGTTTACCGTCTTTGCGAATTCCATACGATGGGGAATTTGCAAATCCACCAAAAAGATAAAGTTTAGCCCTCATCCCTATCTTTTCACCAAATAATCTCTGGATAGTACTCATTAATATCCTCATTATCTTTGGTTTGGTCTCAAGTCTTGGCGAGGGGATATCCTTAAAAGCTTGAGTGAGTACCTCAAGCACATCTGTTTTATCCGAGGCTTCTAACTGCTCTATTCTAATTTCTTTTGCCATAACTCTTCACCTCAGTTGTAATATGTTTTTGTATGTATGCATCCTTAAGCCGATTGCGTATAACGTGATCGGTGTTTGTGAAGTCCGCCAAAGGCGGATTTGGGCGAAGCGTAGCGAAGCCACAAACACCGGGTTAGGCGATCGTTTTGCTTGCCGGTTCTTCAGCGATATTAACTCTTTTTTGTTTCTCTATTATCTTCAAAGTGGCTCTAATCGTTTCAATTTGATGACCAAGTTTCATTTCGCTGGCTAGCTGAAGGGCCTTTTTAATCTCTTTCTCCGCTTCATCCCATTCACGTACGATAATAAGCCCTTGCCCCAATGCCTTTATTGTGCGAATAGCTGAAGGTGTATTAAGTCCACCACATATTTTTACCCCTTCTTCTAAAAGTTTTAATCCTTCTCTATCTCCCTTTAATATTTTTGCTCTACCTAAATGGGATAGTTGCATTCCATATTGTTCTTGTGAAGTACATATGTCTTTTCCCACTAAGTGACACTTGATCGATTCCTCCAAATTTCCAAGTTGACGATAAATGTTACCCCTTACTGACCATATTCCACTAGAGATTTTACGAGTTCTGTAGAAAGCAAAGTTATTGTAAGCTAAAGCTTGAATAAGAATTTCCTTAGCCTTTGATTGAAGCTCCTTTTACCACTCAAGGTCTTCTATAAATGAGGCTTTGGCTTCTTTAAGAGTGGACAGGGTATATAAACTACTTGAAACTCCGCTGGTGGCAGAATTATATAATGGCCATGCTTCTAAAAGTCTATATGTTTCCCAAAGTGCTTTTGATGCCCAAACACTTCCAAAAGTACCTTCAACATATCCATACCATCCACAAGCATCTTCCCAATATTTCAAAAACTCAACCCATAGATTACAGAATTCCCTGTATTTGTATGATAGGGGCCTTAGCCTGAGCATATTCATAACGCCCCATCCTTCTTTTAGTACTTCTACATATTGATGACTCAAATCCTTTGTTCTCATCTTTTGAAGTTTTTCCAAAACGAAATCTTTGTCAAATCTCCTATATTCCAATTCTTGGGTAAGAAAAGGTAATTCCAAAGGCAATACACTTAATTTTCTCATTACTTCATCAAGATAAAAGGGTGGCACAAACTCGGCAATTAACTCTTTTGAAGGCCATCTCCTTCCAAATTCTTCTAAGTCCTTTCTAATTTTTGCCTTTAATTCATGAAGGGTACAGAAGCAAAGATATTGCTCAAGTTTAAGCAAATCTAAAAAGAGCTGTAAAAACTGCTCTCTATATTTATCTTGAATCACATAGATCCTCATGGGTTTTCTCAAATTCATAGCATGATAAAACTCTAATTCAGTCATGGGTAGTTCTGAAGGAACTACTATAAAACCATATCGCCTCCAAAATATGCCTATATAAAGATCTGCATGTTCTACAGCATTAAGACAAGCTGAAAGGTTAGACCCCCAAAATATTGTCCACTTTCTTCAGAACATATACAATCCCATCCGAATTCGCTCGTTATTATTCTATAAATTTCCTCACGATACGGTTTCAGCCCCGAATCTTTGGGATCTATACCTTTAACTGTAGAACTAATGAAAACCTTAGGAACTTGTTCATGTTTTTTCATTTGTCCAATCAGCATAACTATACACCTCAAAATAGCCACCAAGCAAAATGTCGCCTAACGTTTGGCGGGTATCTGAAGTCCTGAGCGATAGCGAAGGATTTAGGC
>CAZLTH010000304.1:0-2575 GCA_964562355.1 uncultured Syntrophomonadaceae bacterium
TCAAGATAATCCCTGCGGTCGGGAGTTTACAGTGAACAGTAAAAATTTGTCATTGCCCGGCTTGACCGGGCAATCCAGACACCAATCTCTTTCAGTCAAGAGTGTCTCTTAAGTAACTGATAGAAAAGGCGTAATGTATAAATTCCCCTGGTATCAAGGAGAACAGGAACTGAGCCGGTAAGCTTGGTGCTTATTTTGCATCCAGCAATAATACCTCACCGAACCGTTCCGGGGCAAAGGGGGAGCCAACCGTGGGGTTCCAGGCAATGGCATCGCCCCAGCCCATGGAGCGGAAAATATTCATATAAAACTTTTCACCGGGCTTTACTCCGCCCTGGAGAATCTTCTCCAATGGCAGAGTTACATAGAGAGTCCACCGATCCGGTGCGTCGAGGTCCGAAATTATAGTTACTCCGGGGTCCCAGGGTGGCCCCTCGCCGTGTCGGCGCGCCAAATAAGGGCCCTGGAAATGGATAGTAATCTGGTGGTAAGGTTTATTTCTCTGCCGGCCGATAGAGATCGTGTATACATCTGATTTGGTAAAACGCCAGAACGAAACGCCCCGGTCAGCCAATTGCCCTGGGTCCATCATATCTTCCAATCTGAGGTAGAGGTTGGTGCCATCGTGCAGGAGTCGGCCTTCAACGCGCTTGTCTGTGGCCGCACCACTCAGCGCCCGCCAATTGGTAAGCACACCGGCCCGGGACCAGTCTAACTCCTGAGGGCTCACTTCAACAGGAGCAACAATTCTTGGCACAGTTACCGATTGGAGAGGAATGCGGGCATATCTCCAAAATTCTTCACGCCCTTTGACCATATATTGCCAGATACCCCTTTCAAACAAGGCTACGCGCTGCTTCTCAAGGTCGGTCTCCGCCAGCGCCTGGGCCTGTTCCATGTATCTGCCCAGTTGAGCCATCCGCTCCTCTGTAGCGAGATACTTCCAGGAAAGTTCGGCCACCCCCGTACGAAATAAGCGAAATCCAGCCCTCATGCCGGCGGGACGATTTTCCGGGTCCCAATAAATCTGCTCTACCTTTTCATAAAACCTTCTCATCGGTTCAGCGGCGGCTCCGTAGAAGCGCTCAAAGAACTCGTAGATGAGCGCGTTCCCGTCCAGGTCCGGATTATCGGCCAGTCTCCAGGTAACATGAAACTCCACCTGGTCCAGGAGAGCGCTTTGATGCATATGGGCCAGGTAAGATGGTTCTATGTATAGGCCGCGCACATTAGCCTCGCGGAATATCTCAAACTGCCGAACAATCTCATGCCCAAAAAAAGGAGGAAATGTCCGGTAGTTGCCCAGTGTTGCTATGAACGCCGGGAAACAATAATACAACCGGAGAAAAATTGGATTTCCTCTTTCTGCCCAGGCCTCAAGGATGGCCAGGTCATTCTTTCTGACGTCTGGGTCGTGCCAACATCGCACCTGCAGACACACCTCGAGAGCAATGTTCGGTTCCAACTCAAAGCGGGGAGGAAAAGCGTAAGACCAGTAAGCAAGGCTGGCGATATATTTGTCCGGATGGCTCTTTTTAATCTCCCTGGCCACCTTGTTGACGAAACCAAAAAAGTAGTCGCTAACCCGATTATTGGAAAAATGTCCTTGGCCCTTTGTCGCTTCCTCCAATATAATTGCCTGGCAATCCGGGCACTGGCACCAGACGTCGACATCCATAGCCCCCACCCGAAAATAATTTCCTGCCCCTTCACGGTCAAAATAATGGCGCGCATCCTGGATTACCTGCTTGATGAGTCCAGGATGAGTGAGGCACAACTGGGGTGGCTTCGGATGATCCTCAAAACCCTGAGCAAACCATTCCGGGTGGTCTTCGAGAAACCTATCGTAATAGCCATAGAAAGCATGGCCCACCTGAAACCTCTCACCACCTTTCCGATTGCGAAAGAGCCAAAGCATATGGTCCCGCCGAGGCAGCGGCCTGGCTGGTTCCGGACCTTCCACGGTGTCGCCGGCTAGGTCCAGGGGATAGGGGCGGGGGGACGTATGCCGGAACTTCATGTGCGGAGAACGTCGCACATCTTCGCCGCCTACGACCAGCGTCTTGCGCTCCGTAAAGGTGATCCCGATGTCCGTCGGCAGGTACCAGCGGATATCCAGGAATCGCTCCAGAAAATCGTAGGTAGCATACAGAGTGCCCTGTTCGTCAAAATGACACGGGAATCCATCGCCTGAGGCATAGTCTAAAGAGCCTCTGTCATCTTTATCCCTGCCTATCAGCACCACCGTGGCCGGTAGAAATTTGATCATGTACTCCTGTCGTTTAAAATCACGGCTGCGTAATCCCAGGGCAATGGTGGCCGCACTTTCTCCAACCAGGATGCGGTTTCCTTCAACAGGAACATTATCAGCCACAATCGGTAAGCTAGCACCGGTTATTTTCTGTACATGAAATTGCAGTTCCTTTGCGGCCAGTTGGGCCACACGGGTAGGTTCCTCTGCCAGGATAATAGTTGCCGCCGGCTCCCCGTCATAGACTAAAACTATTTCTCTCTCACTCCCTACCGCCCTGGAGATTCCTGGCAGCAGAATAGCCATCAACACTAATATTACTCT
>CAZLTH010000305.1:0-2559 GCA_964562355.1 uncultured Syntrophomonadaceae bacterium
CATCTCGTCCCAATCCTAAGCGTTCAAAAATATAATCCACCTGCTGAAGATGATAGGCAGGATCGAAAAGTTTTGACAGTTCCTCAGCTTCCAAAAAGCTGTTAATATCAGCATCGCCCTGCAATACTGTCAGAAAATCACGCTCTTCTTGCCACGATTTCATTGCCTGTTTCTGCACCAAGTCATAGGCTTGTTCACGAGACATTCCTTTTTCTATCAAGCGTAACAATACTCGTTGAGAGTAAAAAAGTCCAAAAGTCTTGTCCATATTACGGCGCATATTATCAGGATACACCAATATATCACGCATGATACCTGTCATTTTAATAAGCATATAATCAAGCAAAGTAGTAGTGTCAGGGAAAATAACCCTCTCCGCCGAAGAATGGGAAATATCCCTTTCATGCCATAAAGCAATATTTTCTAAAGCAACCTGGGTATTCCCTCGCACGACCCGGGATAATCCAGCTATTTGTTCACTGGTAACAGGGTTCCGCTTGTGTGGCATAGCCGAGGAACCCTTTTGACCTTGATAAAAAGGCTCCTCTACTTCTCGTACTTCTGTCTTCTGCAAAGAGCGAATTTCCGTAGCCATCTTTTCCAGAGTGCCGGCTGTTATAGCCAGTGCTGTTATATATTCAGCGTGACGGTCTCTCTGGATTATCTGGGTAGAAACAGGATCTGCCTGCAGCCCCAGCTTTTCACAGACATATTCTTCGATAAAGGGAGGAATATTGGCAAAGGTTCCTACTGCTCCGGAAAGTTTCCCTACATTTACACCTTCTCGTGCCCTAATAACTCTTTGCAGATTACGCTTCATTTCTCCATACCAGAGAGCTACTTTTAAACCAAAAGTGGTAGGCTCAGCATGGACTCCATGTGTACGCCCCATCATGATAGTGTCCTTATATTTGAGAGCCTGGTCAGCCAGAACTTCCAACAGTCTTTCCAGATCCTCAATGATAATATCCATAGCTTCCCTTAAAAGAAGAGCCTGCGCTGTGTCTACCACATCAGAAGAGGTAAGGCCAAAGTGAACATACTTGGATTCTTCACCCAAACTTTCAGCTAAACATCGAGTAAAAGCTACTACATCATGACGAGTAGCTTCTTCAATTTCCAATATTCGCTGCACAGTGAAAGAAGCCTTCTGGCGAATCAAAGCCACAGCTTCCTTCGGGATGACACCCATTTCTGCCCAGGCTGCACAGGACTCTATTTCTATCTCCAGCCATTTTTGAAATTTGTTGTCAAGGCTCCAGAGCTTACCCATAGCAGGCAAAGTATATCTTTCAATCAAACCTTCTCCTCCTCCAAGTTTTTTAAAACCAGTCTTCGCAGTTCTTCACAGTTCATATTATTACCTATTATTTCTATTCTTAAAATTTTCTCTAAGTTGCCTAAGTAGTTACTATAAAACAAAATGTACAGCGGCTATAATAGCCAGAAGATACATCATCCAATGTACTTTTTTTGCTTCTCCAGCAACTATTTTCACCAAGGGATAAGTAACAAAGCCAGCAGCGATACCGTGCGCAATGCTGAAAGTAAAAGGCATCACAATAATAGTGATGAAAGCTGGAAAGGCTTCTGTAAAATCATCAAAATCAATATCCACAACAGCACCCATCATTAGAACACCCACGATAATCAGCGCAGGCGCAGTGGCTGCTCCCGGTACAAGTAAAGCCAGTGGGGCAATAAAGAGTGATGCTAAAAAAAGCAAACCAACTACAATAGAAGTTAATCCTGTTCTGCCCCCTTCGGAGATACCGGCAGTACTTTCCACATATGTAGTTACCGTACTTGTTCCCAAAGCAGCTCCAGCCATAGTTCCAATAGAGTCAGCGATCATGGCTTCTTTAACTTTGGGCAATCGCCCGTCTTTATCTAGGTAGCCGGCTCTAGCACCGGTTCCCAAAAGAGTTCCCATAGTATCGAATACATCAACAAAAACAAAGGCAAAAATGGTAAAAAATCCTAATCTTAGTGCTCCTACTAGGTCCATCTGCAAAAAGACAGGACCAAGGCTGGCAGGAGGCCCAAAAATATCTCCCAACCCTGTCGGAATTGCTGTTACACCGGTAAACATGCCAACTATTGTTGTCAAAATTATACCAATTAAAATTGCTCCTCGCACTTTCAAAGACATTAAAATAGCAATAATAATAAGACCAATAATTGCCAGCATTGGTCCAGGATCAGTTAAGTTCCCCATGGTAACCAAAGTGGCTTCAGAACTCACGATAACTTTAGCGTTTTTTAAACCTATCAAAGCAATAAAGATCCCGATTCCGGCGGAAACTGCTCTCTTTAAAGACGTGGGCACAGCCGCATCTATCTGGGTTATAACCCCAGTAAAGGCTAAAATAGCAAAAACAATACCAGAAATAAATACCGCTCCCAAAGCAGCCTCCCACCCGGCAACAGCCGCAACTACAAAGGCGAAAAAGGCATTCAGACCCATACCACTAGCCAGAGCAAAAGGATAATTGGTTAGTAGCCCCATAAGAATGGTGGCTAAAGCTGCTGAAATAACCGTAGCCGTCATAACAGCTC
>CAZLTH010000306.1:0-2552 GCA_964562355.1 uncultured Syntrophomonadaceae bacterium
CCCTATTCATATTCCTAACCGCACACATATCCCCACACATAGTACAAGTATCACTCTCCGCCGGGCTGGATTCTTGCCGGTATCTGCCGGCTTTCTCGGGGTCAATAGCCAGCTCAATCATTTTCTGCCAGTCTAAATCTTTCCTGGCCTTACTCATAGCATCATCCCATTTTCTTGCCCCGGGCACACCCTTGGCCAGGTCAGCAGCATGAGCGGCAATACGAGAGGCAATGATACCCTCTTTCATATCCTCAAGATTCGGTAGACGCAAATGTTCCGCTGGTGTAACATAACAAAGAAAATCAGCTCCATTAGCAGCAGCTATAGCGCCACCAATAGCACTGGTAATATGATCATAACCTGGCGCAATATCAGTGACTAGCGGTCCTAATACATAAAAGGGCGCATTATGACAGAGTTTCTTTTCCAGCATCATATTGGGTGCAATCTCATTTAAAGCCATATGCCCCGGTCCTTCAATGATAATCTGCACATCCTGTTCCCAAGCTTTTTTGGTCAATTCACCCAAAACAAGCAATTCATGTACCTGGGAGGCATCGGTAGAATCTTTAATGCACCCCGGGCGACAAGCATCGCCTAAACTAATCGTCACATCGTAACGACGGCAGATATTCAACAGTTCATCATAATATTCATAAAAAGGGTTCTCCTCCCCTTTAAGCTCCATCCAGGAAAAAAGCAACGCTCCTCCCCTGGAAACGATACCAGTCAGACGTGGGTTTTCTTTGAAGGTGGCCACTGTCTTGCGATTAATTCCTGCATGTATGGTCATAAAGTCCACGCCATCCCGGGCATGTTTCTCTGCTACCTGGAGAAACTCTTCTGCCGTAATATCCACTAAATCTTTTGAGTAATGTCCTACAGCATCATAAACAGGTACGGTACCAATTGCTGCCGAGGAAACCTCCAGCAACCGCTGCCTGAATTCATCCGTTTTACCGTAGCAACTTAAGTCCATGATAGCATCAGCTTTCAATTCCAGTGCCAGATGGACTTTTTCCATCTCTGCCTCCACACTGCAACAATCTTTGGAAACCCCTAGGTTTACATTGATTTTTGTTTTCAAACCCGTACCAATCCCACATGGTTTGAGGGAAGTGTGATTTTTATTTGCTGGAATAACCACACTGCCATCAGCAATACGTTGACGCAGTATTTCACTATCCATCCCCTCGTCCTTAGATACTGCCACCATTTCTCTGGTTAGAATGCCCCTCAGGGCAGCTTCTTTCTGTGTAGCATAAGACATAATTTATCCCCTTTCCAAGTCCAAAGTTGAATCCGCTGAATAAGTCCGATAGACTATCCTTAGGAATGACCAAAAATAATCTCCATATTTTAGCTGCACCTGTCACCCCATTCGACTACGCTCAGAGCCTGCCCTGAGCGCAGTCGAATGGGGCAAGCTCTGAGCGAGCTTGCGAGTCGAATGGGTCTCTTGTCTCAAATTATCAGGTTCACAGAACCCGGGTCTATGGGTTCAATGTTCAGGGAAGCCAGGTTCAGGGTTTACGGGTTGAGTTGGGGTTTTTTTAATTTACCGTCAATACTTCGCATTCCATACCCCTCGTGCCCCTGTTAACTGTAAACTGTAAACTGACAAACTGTAAGTTAGTTGCCTTTGGTAGTATAACTACTTCTGCTCATAATAGTTTGCAACTCACTTACCTTCGCCCCTATATCTTTCGCCCCGACAATTTCCGTAACCATGGCTATACAATGCGCTCCATGCTTAACCACTTCCGTCAAGTTATTTTCCTTAATCCCACCAATAGCAACAAAAGGTAATTTTATGTTTTCAACGACATAGTCCAGATATTCAATCCCCACAGGGGCACAAACATCTTTTTTGGTAGCAGTAGCAAATATAGGACCCACACCAATATAATCAACAACCTTGCTTTGAACAGCCTCAACGGCTTGCACAGGAGAATGCGTAGACAGACCAATAAACATTCTCTCCCCGGTCAGTTTTCTCACCGCCTCCGGCGGCAAGTCATCCTGCCCTAGGTGCACACCATCTGCCTCAACCAGTAATGCTAAATCTACGTGGTCATTGATAATAAAAAATGCCCCCGCTTGGCGTGTTATTTCTCGCAACTTCAAACACTCTAAGTATTTCTGCCGCATACTCTTCTCTTTTTCCCGATACTGAATGATCTTAATTCCAGCATCTACCATCTCCTGTACAACTGCAATATTGCTTCTCCCCAGAGAATATTCTTCTGCCGTGATGCCATAAATATTAGTCCTCAACAACTCTGACCTAAGAGACACTACTCGCACCTAAAATCCCCCCTTTCCAACTTCTCCCCCACCATCTTCCAACATCCCCAGCCATCCCCACTTCCCCTAATCACCATCAACTAATCAACTACCCCCTCGGGCAACCTACTAAATTAGAGGTGGGAAGTTGGAAGTTGGAAGTTAGAAAGGAACAAAACTTACAAATCTCGTTCTAACTTCTTACTAGCCTAAGCAATCATACAAGTTCCCCCCTACCCCACCACTTACTTCCTTACTCAGTCACT
>CAZLTH010000307.1:0-2551 GCA_964562355.1 uncultured Syntrophomonadaceae bacterium
ATACTTTCCTCTTACAGCTTTGCTAAAATTATATTCTTCTAACATTTCCGCATCACTTAGCATTACTTTCATAATACTTCCTTTCTTTGCTGGCAGCTTTTCTGGCACTGATAATTTGCTTGGATCCCATTCAAATATAAGCATTGACTCACCTGCCAGATATCTATAATAATGCGTGAAATATATCTGCACTATACAAAAATTACTACTATCAAGCCCTTAACAAAAGTATACCACAAACCTTTAATATTTAAAATATTTTCAACTTCTGCCTTTGAAAAAAGAAAGTGCCTATAAAACCAAGCTAAAAAAAGGACTGCCCATGTCAGTCCTTTTACCTGCGGCGGCGTTCTTTAATGCGGGCTGCTTTGCCTGTAAGGTCGCGTAGATAGTATAGCTTTGCCCTGCGAACCCGACCGTAACGTACAACTTCGATTTTTTCTACTTTCGGTGAATGCAACAGAAAGGTTCTTTCTACTCCTACGCCATAAGTTACCCGGCGTACAATAAAAGACTCTCTTATGCCCGTACCTTTGCGAGCGATAACCACACCCTCGAATACCTGAACTCTTTCTCTGGTGCCCTCTACAACTTTCACATGCACTTTCACCGTATCTCCCGGAGAAAACTGCGGTAACTGCTCACTATCCTTAAACTGTTCCTGTTCAATCTGTCTAATGATATCCAACTTGATTCCCTCCTTTGCAGAAATTTATCTCTAAAATAAATCCGGTCTTTTATTTAAAGTCTGCTGGTAAGCTTCCTGGCGACGCCATTCTTCTATTTTTTTATGGTCTCCCGACAAAAGTATCTCCGGCACTTTAAGCCCTCTGAAATCCTGCGGGCGAGTGTATTGAGGATACTCAAGAAGACCTGCGGAAAAAGACTCGTCAGCCACTGCCTCCTCTGACAAAACTCCCGGTATCAAACGAGTTACAGCATCAGCAACTACCATAGCAGGGATTTCACCGCCTGTCAAGACATAATCTCCGACAGAGATTTCCTCTGTTGCCAAATGCTCTTTTACCCTTTCATCTATCCCCTCATAGTGTCCGCACAAAAGGATAAGATGGTTTCTGCTCGTCAAGCATGCTGCTTTTTTTTGTGTAAAAGGAGTCCCTCTAGGAGACATTAAAACAACATGAGACTCACCTGCAATCTTTTCCTGTAAATACTCTACCGCTTTGAAAAATGGGGCTGGCTTCATAACCATCCCACAACCACCGCCGTAAGAGTAGTCATCAACACTTTTGTGCTTGTCTTCTGTAAAGTCTCTTAAATCGACAAGATTAAAAGTAACCAGTTCTTTTCCCTGAGCCCTTTTAAGGATACTTTCTCCTAAAACTCCTTCAAACATGCCCGGGAAAATAGTTACTATACTTATAATCATTTTAACCCCCGAAACCTGACTTGCACTCTGTAGCCCTCAATTCTCAATTCTCAATCAATCCCTCCGGCACTGTTACCCATATTTCTCCTTCTTCAATAGACATTTTCTCGACTAAGTGCTTCAAAGCCGGAAAAAGAATCTCTTTCGGAAGGTCTGTGGCATCCGGTGGCGGTTTGATAACGAAAATATCATTACCCCCTCCGGCTTTCAAAACGTTTATTATTTCCCCCAGAACATTGCCGGAAGACTCATACACCGTAAGACCTATCAGATCATCAATATAATAATGTCCCTCCGGCAGAACAAACCTCTCCTCCCGGGGGATCTCCATATCTTGACCTCTTAAATCGTCTGATGCTTCCCTGCTGTCAATGCCTTTAAACTTGAACAGCCAAAGCCTTTTTGATACGGCTGTTTTTTCGATTACGTACTTTTCCCCGGCAATGCTAACCACATCCAGAAGGTTAACTCTCTCCGGGAAATCAAAAAAAGGACGCACCTTGACCATCCCTTTAATACCATGCGAAGCAACTATTTTGCCAATTACAACCATATCTTGTTTCATGATTAAATAATTTTCACAGTTGCTCTTTTGTTTTGTCTGGCGGCTGCTACTTTGGCTAATGCTCGCAGGGCAGTGACCACTCTTCCTTGCTTACCAATAACCTTGCCCATATCTTCAGAGGCCACCCTTAATTCCAGAACAACAAAATCTCCTTCTTCAATCTGCTGTACATCAACTTCATCAGGGCTATCCACAAGAGTTTTAGCTATGAATTCTACCAGATCTTTCATTGAAGAGAAACTCCTTTTGGAACAGTGACTGAGTGACTGAGTGACTCAGTGACTGAGTATTTAGCTAAGCCAAGTAATGACCAAGTGAGTGAGTGACTAAGGAATGACAAAAAATAATCTCCATACTTTAGCCGTGCCTGTCACCCCATTCGACTAAGTTTACCCTGAGCGTAGTCGAATGGGCTCAGGGCAAGCTCTGAGCGAGCTTGCGAGTCGAATGGGTCTCTTGTTTCAAATTATACTACTGTGTGTTTTTCTACAAGTTGTTTTTTAGTCATTACTATTCAGCCTGCGGCTGTCAGTGAGTCATTAGAATGAGAAACTAATAACTCAAAAGCTTCCTCTCTTAACCTCTTAATCTCTTAA
>CAZLTH010000308.1:0-2551 GCA_964562355.1 uncultured Syntrophomonadaceae bacterium
CCAGGTTCAAGGTTCAAGGTTCAGGGCTCAGGGTTAGAGAACGCCACATAAGGCAAGGGGACACGACTGTTATAAGAGATGATTTCTACTGGTAACCGGTAACCGATAACTGACACCTGATTATCACGTCCGAAAATGAAAAAGAACCACGTCCCCATCTTGCAAGAGATAATTTTTCCCTTCCCCACGCAACCAACCCACTTCTCGTGCCCTGCTTAGAGAAGTAGCTTTTAAAAGGTTCTGACAAGAAACGACCTCCGCTTTAATAAATCCTTTTTCCATATCGGTATGTACCTTCCCCGCTCCCTGTCGGGCAGTAGTGCCAGAAGGAACTGCCCAGGCCTTAGCCTCTCCTCCCTTAACTGTAAAAAAAGTAACCAGCTTTAAGAGCGAGTAGATCTCTCTTACTAACAAGGTCAGTCCATCTTCTTTCAGACCATAAAGAACTCTCATCTCCTTTTGTTCGCTGGCAGGCAACCTGCTAACTTCCTCTTCCAATAAAACCGGTAAAGAAAGAAAATGAGAACCTTCTCTTTTGATATACTTTTCCAGTTCCGGACTGGAGTTATTTTCCTCTCCCGCTTCTTTTTCAGAAACATTAAGAATATAAAGACAGGGCTTTGCCATCAAAAGACTAAGTTCTGTAGCCAGTTCTTTCTTTCCCCGGGAGTCAAGCCGTGGCTTTAGACCTTTGTTTAATTCTTCTTTTATTTCTGTCAGTAACTCTATCTTTTTTTTGCTTTTTGCGTCACTTTTTCTAATGGATTTAAAATCTTTTGCTAGCCTATTATCTACTGTTTTCAAGTCAGACAAACAAAGCTCCGTGTTTACTACCTTTATATCCTCCAGAGAGTCAATCTTTCCCAAAGGATGTGAAATATCTCCTACTGCAAACCCTCTTACCACCTGTATAAGAGCATCCATCTCTCTGATATGCCCTAAAAACTTATTGCCCAGACCTTCTCCTCGACTAGCACCTTTTACCAGTCCAGCAATATCTACAAGCTTTATCCAGGAAGGAGTTGTTTTGGCACAACCCGAAACCTTTGCCAGCTCATCCAACCTCTTATCAGGCAAAGTAATAAGACCCACATTAGGCTCTATCGTAGAAAAGGGATATATTTCTGCCGGAACCTGTAAAGAAGTTAGAGCATTAAAAAGGGTTGATTTTCCGGCATTAGGCAATCCGACGATACCACACTGTAATCCCATGCTGGCTTATCTCCTTTATCCTATTCTACCTCTTGGTCCTTAAAAACAATCTCCTTTAGTCCTCTCTCGAATTTAGCACGAGACATTAACACACTACGTCCACAATTTGTACATTTGATACGGATATCCATGCCCAAACGTATTATCTTCCACTCATTAACTCCACAAGGATGTGATTTTTTCATTTTTACTATTTGACCCAAATCGAATCTTTTCTCCATAACTATTTCCTCGATCCTGCTTCCTTTACCCGGGTTCACGGTTCCAAGGTTCAAGGTTGGGTTGACGAAGAAGAAGGTAACCAGACCGTGCCCCGAACCATAAACCCCGAACCTAACAACCCGAATGTCTACTATTCTTTTTCCAAAGAAGCCAGTATATCAGCAAAAACAGCACCAATCTCTTGAGCCCCGTTTATATTGACTAGAACCCCTTTCCCTTGATAATATTTTATTAGTGGTTCTGTTTGCTTCCTGTAAACATCCAATCTTTTCTTAACAGTCTCCTCCGTATCATCATCTCTCTGAAAAAGCTCCCCGCTACAAGCATCGCAAACATTTCTCACTTGTGGCGAGTTAAACTTTAAATGGTAAGTAGTTCCACATATGCGACAAACCCTTCTTCCGGTTAAACGTTCTAAAAGATCTTTAAGAGGAACTTCTATATTAATTGCTGTATCAATATTAATATGTCTACTTTTAAGTCTCTCTGTGAGGGCTTCTGCTTGTGGTAGCGTTCTAGGAAAACCATCCAACAAAAAACCTCCCACAGCATCCGTCTCCTCCAACCTCTCCCCAACAATTCCTACAACAACATCATCTGGAACAAGCAACCCTTTGTCCATATATTCCTTTGCTTTCATTCCCAGTTTTGTTTTTCCCTTAATAGCAGTGCGGAACATGTCTCCGGTAGAAATATGTGGTATGCGATGGTTTTTTACCAGTTCTTCTGCCTGAGTTCCTTTCCCTGCCCCGGGAGGACCCATTAAGATTAAACGCATAAAATCCCTCCATTAAAACTTATAAAGCACACTTATAAAGTACACTTCTGACAATACTTCCATAAAAAAAAGAAAACTCCTGCCTTCTATTCTAATTTTAAATATATTCAGTATATATTCAGTAAATGACATTGTGAAAAAGAGCAAGTTTTTACTTTCCAAAGAGTAGGGCTAGTGGCAATAAAACATCAACCAAGGAAGAAGTTGCTATATCCCGAGTAATAAAATTATCCCAAAGTGGCAAAAAAGGTACACAAACCAACAGAAAAACTGCTGCTATTATTATATAACATATTCCTCCAAAAAATGCTCCAATCAAACCATCTAGGAGTTTTCTTT
>CAZLTH010000309.1:0-2545 GCA_964562355.1 uncultured Syntrophomonadaceae bacterium
CTCTTTTTCGGCGCTCGCAGGGGGGATGGATGCTGAAGGGGTGGTGGGGGGGTCTTCTGGGTGTGGGGCTGGGGGGTCTCCTTCTTCACTTGATAGTAAATATGCCACATCTGCACGCTCACATTCACGCTCACGCTGGACCCGGGCCCAAAAACGGGCCTACCATCGGGTAATGTCTGGATTCCATCAACCTGGTCAATACCGTTTTGTTACTCTAACCAGCTCTCCGAACTCAAAACGGCGCATTCAAGATTCTTGGAGGGTGCTTAAAGAACGATTGCGGCGTCGGGGGTTGCTGGAGGCTTACTTCTGTGTTCCAGAAGTTACTCGGAGTGGTCTGGTCCATCTCCATCTGATTCTCCGTGGTTCGTATATTGCCCAAGCTTTACTCTCCAAGTGGTGGGCGGAGATTCATCAAGCCCCAGTAGTCGATATCAGGCTAGTCAAGTTCACTCGTAAGGCGGTGGCTAGGTATGTTGGTAAGTATGTCTCTAAAGACTTAAGTTTCTTCCGGTGGTCTTGTTCTTGGAGCTGGGTCTGGAGGGGCTTCTGTCGTAGCTGGGAGCAGCTAAAAAGGGTAGCTCGGAACTATGACTGCTCCCGAACTTGGTTGTTACAGGTTTGGCGTATTCATTGTTGCATGGCTTTGGCGCCCTAAGGTGTCTAGGAATCCTATTTCCAGGGCGATTTCTTCTTTTGCTTTTCTTCGTGGCAATCAGCATGACCCCACCTGTGTTCTTGCATATACTGGCGTATTGCTTTATGACTCTCGCCGTTGGGGCTTATGTATATTCGCTTTCGGCAAATACAGCAGTTATACCAAATTTGATGTTCTTCTTTGGCTCGATTGTAGCCTTGATTGTATGCTTTATCTTTTATTTCTTTCGTTGTGATTTCTAGGCGACCTAGAGCGTCCTTAACAAATGTGGCAAATGATACTTTTAGCTCCCCCAGCCTTTGCTTCAATAAATCGAAGTCGGCTTTGGGAAGTCTGCAGGATATCACAGGATGGCTCTGTTCATATCTTATCCTGGATGGCGCTTTGTGTCTGGTTGCTTTCCTGCTCATTGGTCTATCTCCTTGCTAATTACCATAGGCTTTTACCATAACGCTTTCCATAGGGATTGCCATAGTGCTTACCCTTCTAGTTTATCATGGTTAAAATCATAGTAAAAAGGGGTATTGACAAAAGGCAAGAAAATGGGTTAGATTATTCTTGCGATGAGGTTAAAGGTTTACAGGCATGCACAATTAAATATCGGCAATCCTTTAGAGCCGTCGGGGATTGTATAGCTGGTTAGCCTGTGACCAGCTAACCTCATCGCAAGGCGGCTCCTGTTATTTTAAGGGCCAGTTAACCCCAGACATCCGCCCGTTGACGGGGGGCACGGCGACGGGGAGGCCGTCGCTAGCAACACCAACTCGGGGCGGGCGGGCGTCTGGGGTTAACTCTTTTTCGGCGCTCGCAGGGGGGATGGATGCTGAAGGGGTGGTGGGGGGGTCTTCTGGGTGTGGGGCTGGGGGGTCTCCTTCTTCACTTGATAGTAAATATGCCACATCTGCACGCTCACATTCACGCTCACGCTGGACCCGGGCCCAAAAACGGGCCTACCATCGGGTAATGTCTGGATTCCATCAACCTGGTCAATACCGTTTTGTTACTCTAACCAGCTCTCCGAACTCAAAACGGCGCATTCAAGATTCTTGGAGGGTGCTTAAAGAACGATTGCGGCGTCGGGGGTTGCTGGAGGCTTACTTCTGTGTTCCAGAAGTTACTCGGAGTGGTCTGGTCCATCTCCATCTGATTCTCCGTGGTTCGTATATTGCCCAAGCTTTACTCTCCAAGTGGTGGGCGGAGATTCATCAAGCCCCAGTAGTCGATATCAGGCTAGTCAAGTTCACTCGTAAGGCGGTGGCTAGGTATGTTGGTAAGTATGTCTCTAAAGACTTAAGTTTCTTCCGGTGGTCTTGTTCTTGGAGCTGGGTCTGGAGGGGCTTCTGTCGTAGCTGGGAGCAGCTAAAAAGGGTAGCTCGGAACTATGACTGCTCCCGAACTTGGTTGTTACAGGTTTGGCGTATTCATTGTTGCATGGCTTTGGCGCCCTAAGGTGTCTAGGAATCCTATTTCCAGGGCGATTTCTTCTTTTGCTTTTCTTCGTGGCAATCAGCATGACCCCACCTGTGTTCTTGCATATACTGGCGTATTGCTTTATGACTCTCGCCGTTGGGGCTTATGTATATTCGCTTTCGGCAAATACAGCAGTTATACCAAATTTGATGTTCTTCTTTGGCTCGATTGTAGCCTTGATTGTATGCTTTATCTTTTATTTCTTTCGTTGTGATTTCTAGGCGACCTAGAGCGTCCTTAACAAATGTGGCAAATGATACTTTTAGCTCCCCCAGCCTTTGCTTCAATAAATCGAAGTCGGCTTTGGGAAGTCTGCAGGATATCACAGGATGGCTCTGTTCATATCTTATCCTGGATGGCGCTTTGTGTCTGGTTGCTTTCCTGCTCATTGGTCTATCTCCTTGCTAATTACCATAG
>CAZLTH010000310.1:0-2540 GCA_964562355.1 uncultured Syntrophomonadaceae bacterium
CACCGAAGACAAAGGCATAAAAACAATTTTTCAGCAAGTTGAGTGGCGGTTTTTTAATTTTATGAATTTCTTTATATCTTTTTTTGGTCCTATCCTGACTGCTGTCCTTTGCCAAAAAGAAAAACCTCCTGTCACAAAAACTCTCTCTCCATGGAGAGAGAGTTTTCCTTAGCACTCTTTAGCGATCTATTATCCCGAAGGCCAGCTTAACATTTGCTTTATAGTCAATTATCTCGCCATCTCTTATATTGGCAGTCAAATTGTAAACTTCAACGCCGGAAATGTTTTCCACTGTCTTAGAAGCATCGGTCACGGCATTTTTAACGGCATCTTCTCACCCTACATCAGATTCCCCCACCAGTTCGATCACTTTGGCTACGCTCATAACTTCACCTCTCAATTTTTTTTCTAACCTTATCTTCTCCAATTATCCTCCCCTTATTCAACTTTATTATCAATCTGCTTAAAACCTTTATGCATGATAACTTTCGTGCCTACTCCCGGTGCGGTAATCACCTCTATCTTGTCCATAAAATTTTCCATAATTGCAAAGCCCATACCTGACCTTTCCTGCTCTGGTTTACTGGTAAATAACGGCTCCCGAGCCTTTTCCAGATCTTCAATGCCGCTACCCTTATCTTCTATTTCAATCATGATAGCATCTTCATAAAGTACAGCTTTGATATTAATTACTCCAGCGATATTGTTTTCATAACCATGTATAATAGCATTAGTTACCGCTTCTGAAACAGCGGTTTTAACATCGTTCAACTCTTCCAGCGTAGGATCTAATTGGGTAGCAAAGGCAGCTATGACCACTCTAGCCAGAGATTCATTTCTGGATTTACTGGGAATTTCTAGGTTTAAATAATTAATTATTCTCATTTTTCTACCCTCCCCTGTCTAAGTGCTTCCCGTTCCGTCTTGTAAGCTGGCACAATCTTTAGCACTCCCGCCAAATCTAAAACCCTTTTTACCTGTGGATTTAGTCCGCATAACATTAACTTATTATTATTTCGAGATGTTTCTCTGTACCTCCCCAAAATCACTCCCACCCCGGAACTGTCCATAAAGTCCAGCTCCTGCAAATTCAATAAAAGAATAGCTGGCATTTTTTTGCGAAAAGATTCTTTTAAAGTTTGTCTCAATTTACCGGCAGCATGGTCATCCAACTCACCCTTTAATCTTACAATCAGACATTCTCTACTACGATTATAAATAATTTCCATAAAATTCCTCCTTAAAGATGCTCCTTGGAAAATAATTCTTCTTTAAAGAGTTATTTCCTGCCAGAATAAAAATTTTTCGACAAATAAAAAATCCGGGCAATTGCCCGGACTAGCGACCAAACTGGAACCACGCAATAATTACACGTTTCAACAGGTCTGTAAAACCGGCCCTAGGAACATCTGCTTCGGCTACAAGTTTTAATTCCCCCACCAGATTGCCTTCCTGATAGACTGCCATACTACCCAACAGATCACCTCTATTGATAGGAGCTAAAATATTTTCATTGATTTGAAGTTCTTTGGTAAATTCCGGGGTTTCTCCTTTTGGTACAAGAACCCTAAAATCTTCTTCATTTATTAAATCAAGCATTATCTCTTTTCCCTTTTCAACTCTTACTCTGGCCAGTTGCTCCCCGGCAGGAGCTACAAAAATACTCTCGAAACCAGCAAACCCATAATCTAGAAGTTTTTTGGCTTCATCAAACCTGATAGCACTACTGGGAGCAAACAGGGTAATTGCCAGAAAACGTGTCTCTCCTCTACGAGCAGTGGCTGCCACGGAATGTCCCGCTTCGGAAGTAAACCCTGTTTTTAGACCATCAGCCCCTTCATAGTAACGTATTAAACGATTGGTATTACTTAAAAAAACACCACCACTGCGAATTTTATTTTCCAAAAAGTTTTCGTTCATCCAAATTTTAAACCAAGTATGTACCTGTGGGTGCTTCAACAATGCTCTACTCATTAAGGCTACATCATAGGTCGTTGTATAATGATTATCATCATGCAACCCGTGTGGATTGACAAAATTAGTATTTTCCTTCCCTAACGCGATAGCTCTCTCATTCATCTTGGTCACAAAAACATCAACCGAACCGTAAGAATGCTCAGCTACAGCTACAGCGGCATCATTACCTGACCCTACAGCTACGCCAATCATTAAATTTTCCAAACTCACTACATCTCCCGGACTCAAAAAAATCTGTGACCCACCCAATGCCGCAGCAGTGTCACTTATAACAACATCATCTTTAAGAGAAATTCTACCTTCTTCTATATTTTCCATAACCAACAACATCGTCATAATCTTGGTAATGCTGGCAGGATAAAGTTTTCCATGCTTATTTTTACTAAGTAATATCTCTCCCGAATAAGCATCCATAAGGATTGCACCTTTAGATTCTAATTCAAAGGGAAGTTCCCCCTCGTGCTCTATAGCCTGCACTCCTGCAATACTTATGGTACTAAAAAAAAGCAGTACCATAATCACTATTTTAACTATTATTTTCCTTGACATTTTTAAATCCTCCT
>CAZLTH010000311.1:0-2528 GCA_964562355.1 uncultured Syntrophomonadaceae bacterium
AATGGGGTGACAGGCACGGCTAAAATATGGAGATTATTTTTTAGTCATTCCTTAAAGTCATTTTTTCTTAAAAATTAAGCGAACATAAAGGTCATACTTGTGTTACAAAATCCAAGTATAATCATAATATTATATCAACATACTTAATAAAGCAAACCTGAAATGCCTGCAAATATCGACATAGACTGTCAACTTTCTTCCTTTTTAGTGACGGTCCTCTTCTTTTTATCCATTAAAAAGATGGTTTCCACATCCTCGTAAGAACCAATGAAGTGCATTGGATTTTTATTAAAACTTTCCAAAAGAGAGAAGGACTCATTAAACGTATGCAGAAGTGTAATATTATAATTACTAGTGGTGTTTAATTGTACGAGTCATATTTCCGGTTCAACCTACTTAAGTTGATTCTATAGGAATTTTCTTTTAAAAGAAATATTAGACGCTGATTTGCGCTGATTATTATGATTAGAATATGATAAAATCATCATCTAAAAAATCAGCGCAGATCATAAAAATCATATAAACCTGTGGTGAGTAAAGCATGCCCTGAGCGACTGTAGGGAGTCGAACGGGCCGAATCCATCAGCGTCTATGAACTTGAAGGGAGGATGAGAATTCCATGTGTGATACTATGGTTGCCTTTAAAGAAAGCCCTGAACAGCGTTCATTTTTTGCAAAAAATTCTGATAGAGAGCCGGAAGAGCTGCAGATTGTGTATGTCTCAACGGATCCTGTTGCCGAGTTTCGGTCACAGCCTTATATCGAACCTGTAGAGAAGTATATCAATAGTTCGCTGGTAAGTTTGCAGTCAGTGTTTAATAAATTCCAGCATAAATATAGTGCTATAGTAGCCAGACCTGTCTGGATGTGGGGAGCTGAAATGGGGCTAAACGAGCATGGTCTTGCTATAGGCAATGAGGCTGTGTTTTCCAAAGAGCGTGTAGCAAAGGATGGCTTGCTAGGCATGGATATATTGAGGCTTGCTTTACATAATAATAAAACTGCCAGGGAAGCACTTGATTTTATAGTTAACCTTATCCAGGAGTATGGACAGGGAGGGGATGGGGGTTACAGGAGCAGCTTGAAATATCATAATTCTTTTTTGATAAAAGATATTTCAGAAGCTTACGTGCTGGAGACCTCATCTAAAAAATGGGTGGCGAAGAAAGTAAAGTTCCTAGCAACAATTTCAAATGCGTATACAATCAGGAGCAATTCTGACTTTGCGGCTGCAACCATTGCGGATGATATTAACTTTAAAGCAAAACACGAGAACAAGCTGGTAACCTTTTTTTCGCAGGCAGAGAAAAGACAAAAGTTTTCCTCTACTTATTTATTTGATAAATTGACTGATAGCTCATTAGATCTAAAGGCAATCCAAAATCTTTTGCGCTCACACATGAATACAGCGGACAAGCCCAAGAGGGGCATGGGTTCGATTTGCATTCATTCAGGACGTCTCATAAGGTCAGGAACCACAGCCTCGTTTATTGTTGAATATATAGGCGGTAAGCATATTGTATGGTTTACCGGCGCACCACATCCTTGTGTTTCGCTCTTCAAACCGCTTGTTTTGACAGCTGGAGGGAAGGAGCAGTCGCAGAAGGCTGCGAATATAGTGGTAGAGACAAAAGAAAAGGTAGAAACAGTTACAGAAGGCACACCTAAGAGAGCACATATAGCAGAAGTAGCAAGTGCGGCAGGTGCGGTAAAATACAGCAATTATTTAAAAGAGTTATCCGTGAAGATGGTTAAAAACTATGATTTATTTTTAAATAGTGTCAAACCCTTACGAGATGAGGCGGAAGCAGAGTTCAGAAAGATAATCTATAATAACATAGAAAACAAATCAGAAGATGAATTACTTGCGGATTGTGAACGCTGCCTGTCGTTGGAGAGGGAGTATATGGAGAGTGTGGAGAAGTTGGTTTAACTGTAGCCCATAGAGAATTTCTACCTATTACTATTTTTTACTATATCAAACAATCTCTGATTGCAATATATTCTCTCTCTGCCAATTTTTTGCGATGTTAACAGTCCTACTTCTTCTAATTGTGCGAGGTACTTAGCCGCTGTTTTTCGCGTTACCTTGAGACCATTTTCAATATATATTCTCTTTGTATAAAATTCGTAGAACAATAATTCAAGTAATTCTTTTGAGTATAGCTTTGGCAACTTAGCTCTTAATTTCTCCCTAAACCTTTCAATTTCATGGGCAATAGATTTAATAATGCTGAAGGTTTCATTTGAGGTTTCTTCTATCCCTGATAAAATAAATAATACCCATTCTTCGAAGTCATCAGGGTTATTTCCCAGATGGTTTAGTAATTTGTAGTATGATGTTTTATAATTTAGTATATATTTGCTTAAATAAAGAATAGGACTATCCAAGAGTTCTTTCAGCACTAAATAGAGCACATTAAGTATTCTTCCAGTTCTACCATTGCCATCATAAAAAGGATGAATTGCTTCAAACTGATAATGGATGATAGCCAGTTTTATTAAGGGGTCCACTCCATCACTATCAT
>CAZLTH010000312.1:0-2519 GCA_964562355.1 uncultured Syntrophomonadaceae bacterium
CTGACATTTCCTCCTGTTACCGGGGTGTCAAAAGCCAAACAAGCATCTTTGATTCCTGCTGCCGCCTGCGTAAATTGCCAGTAGATTTCTGGCTTTTCCGGGTTACCAAAGTTGAGACAATCTGTTACTGCTAGAGGCTTGGCTCCTGTACAAGCCAAATTACGAGCCGCTTCAGCCACAGCCAAGGCTCCCCCACGGTAGGGGTCAAGATAGGTATAGCGTGCGTTACAATCAACAGTCATGGCAATACCTTTTTTGCTCCCCCGTATCCTTAAAACAGCGGCATCAGCCCCAGGCGGAAGAACAGTAGATGTCCTGACCATCTGATCATACTGACGATAAACCCAAGCTTTAGAGGCTATATTGGGAGAGGCCAAGAGTTTATAAAAAGCTTCTGCGAGATTTATTTTTGTCAAAGACTCCAAGCCTTCAAATATTCCCGTTTCTTTTAAATAGGCTGGTTTTTCCATTTCAGGCGAACAAACAGGCGCACCTTCTGCTAGGCTCTTTGCCGGAATGTTGACCGCCAGCTCGCCATCTTTGGTGATTTTAAGCTGCCCATCAGCAGTAACCCGACCGATAGTGGCAGAAGTTAATCCCCATTTGGCAAAAACTCTCTCCACTTCGCTCTCTTTTTTCTTTTCTACCACCAAAAGCATTCTTTCTTGAGATTCCGAAAGCATGATCTCGTAAGGAGTCATACCCTCTTCTCGTGTTGGCACCTTGTTGATTTCAACTTCCATACCCGTGCCTGCCCTGCTGGCCATTTCGCAAGTCGCACAGGTAAGACCTGCTCCTCCTAAGTCCTGAATACCTACAATGATTTTTTTATCAATAAGCTCCAGGCAGGCTTCTAGTAAAAGTTTTTCCATAAAGGGATCACCCACCTGAACAGCTGGTCGCCTTTCTTCCGAAGCTTCTCCCAGCTCCTCAGAGGCGAAAGTCACACCGTGCATGCCATCCCTACCTGTTCTGGCTCCTACTAGAATTACAGCATTACCTATTCCGGTAGCCTTTCCCAGAGCAATTTTGTCTTTCTCTATTATTCCTACACACATGACATTTACCAGTGGATTACCACGATAACTCTCATCAAAAAATACTTCTCCTCCTACCGTAGGAATACCAATACAGTTACCATAGCCAGCAATTCCAGCTACTACTTCTTCCATTAGATAACGCACCCTAGCATCTTCCAGCGGACCAAAGCGGAGTGAGTTCAGCAGGGCAATTGGGCGCGCACCCATGGTAAAAATATCCCTGATAATTCCTCCCACCCCGGTAGCAGCCCCCTGGTAAGGCTCAATGGCGGAAGGATGGTTATGGCTTTCCACTTTAAATACTATCGCCAGACCGTCACCAATATCTATTATGCCAGCATTCTCCCCTGGACCCTGTAAAACTCTTTCCCCTGTGGTCGGAAGAGTTTTTAAAACCTGTCGTGAGTTTTTATAGCTACAATGCTCTGACCACATAACACTATACATGCCTAGTTCCACATAATTAGGGTCACGACCCAAAATGCTCTGAATGAGTTCGTACTCATTATCCTTCAATCCCATTTCTCGCCAGAGTCCTTCTTTCATCAAATTCTCACTTCCTGCCTTCAAATTAGTACTCAAATTAGTACTCAAATTAGTACGGAATGGACTGGGTAAGTGAGTCAGTAAGTCAGTAGGTCAGTGGGGAACGAAGAGCCAGTAATCCTTTCTCTCCATTCACTCGTCAACCCCTCGTCGTCTCTCGTTCCTACTTACCCACTTACAGCCGTAGGCTGACTTAGTCACTCAGTCACTCAGTCACTCAGTCACTTCTCCAGTGTTCTAAAAGCGAATGAAAAATCTTCTTACCATCTTGCGAACCCAGTATTGTTTCTCCAGCTCTTTCCGGATGAGGCATCATTCCCAAAACATTTCTCTCCCGGTTGCAGATACCGGCGATATTGTCTGTCGAGCCATTGGGATTGGCTGTCGGCGAAGCATCTCCCTCAGGAGTTACATAACGGAAAATTATCCGTTTCTCCTTTTTAAGTTCCTTCAATGTACTGTCATCTGCGTAGTAGTTGCCTTCACCATGAGCAATCGGTATATTTAAAATCTCGCCTTCTCGACAATCCTGTGTAAAAGGCGTTTGCGTATTTTCCACACGTAAAGAAGTAAATTGACAACGAAACTGTAAGTGGTCATTGCGATATAATGCCCCTGGCAAAAGACCTGCTTCCAGCAGAACCTGAAATCCGTTACAGATACCTAGAACCAGACCACCACGAGCAGCGAACTCCACTACACTTTCCATTACTGGTGAAAAGCGGGCAATAGCTCCACAGCGCAAGTAATCTCCGTAAGAAAAACCTCCCGGCAAAATAACACAGTCAGATCCTTTTAGACTAGCTTCTTTATGCCAAAGATAGACTGCTTCTTCCTCCATCACATCTCTGACCAGATGATAAGCATCTAAATCACAGTTAGAACCAGGAAAAACAACTATCCCAAATTTCATTTTTCTACTTCTCCCTTCCC
>CAZLTH010000313.1:0-2516 GCA_964562355.1 uncultured Syntrophomonadaceae bacterium
ACAGTCAATATATACACGAGTTACGCATTATTTTTAGATGTCAGAAATGTAACCCTTTCAATTACAAAGAGTTATGAGAAACATGGCGCTATTTGACTGTAAAATAAGTTTTACTGTAACCCATTGATTATCAAATAGTTACAAAAAGGGTGCGTAACTCGTGTATATATTGCTCCTTTGGTGCCGATAATCTCCATACGGGCATCAATGGTAAAGGGGGTGTTCTCTGGAAGATACCAGACCGTTTCAATCACGCCAATAGCATCGCTATCAAATCTATACATAGCCCAGCCGATATCCGGATACTTAAAATCTCTCACGCGAACAGTCTGCGCATATACTGTCTTTACTTTGCTTTTTGTGAACCATAACATCAGATCAGTATCGTGAATACCATCGCCCATAAGCGGCGAAATTTTATCAAGAACCCCAGCCGCGATATTTGCTGGAAGACTACGCTTTGCCTGCATAGAGACAATCTTTCCGATGCGTCCTTCTTGAATAGCTTCTTTAGCCAGGCTCACACGAGGGTCAAAACGGCAGATATGTCCTACCATGAAGAGTCTATCCGTTGAGCGAACTGCTTTGATGATTTCATCACATTCAGCTACGCTTTTTGCCATAGGCTTTTCTAGAAAAACATGTTTTCCTGCTTTCAGCGCATCTATTGTGGGTTGCCGGTGGTCATTAACATGAGTGGTAATACTTACCGCATCTATATCCTTATTAGCCAATAACTCTTTGTAGTCTGTATAGATATGCGGAATATTATATTTCTGTGCTGTTTCTTTGAGCGGCTCTATTGACCTCCTGCAGGCCGCTAACACTTCTACATTGGAGAGCGTTGATAGGACCTCAATATGTTTTTCTCCGAAAAAACCAGCACCGATAACGGCATATCTTACCTTATCCATTTCCTCTTTCCTTCAACCCGGTTAGAAACTCATCTGCCGCCGGTAAAGATAGATGCCCCAGCCGCCCTATTCCTAACGGGGTCAACCGATATATTTGGTGGGATGGCGCCTCTTTCCTGATTTCCTAAAACTTATGGCTGAATCAATAATTTTTACAATATCATCCTCCGGATTGTATCCCAGTATTGAGCGCGCCTTAGCAATGGTGTGCGTAAAATCGTGAAATCCGTCATATTCAAATTCTACTATCGGGATATCTAATTTCTTCGATATATACTCGGCGGCGAAGCCGTAGCTAAAAGCAGACGGGCCGGTAATAGTGAATGCCTGGCCCAGAGCAGAAGGATTACCCAGGGCTAGAAGAATGCCCTGGACCGAGTCCTTGATGCCCACTAAGTGTCGGATCCCCGGTTTGCCTCCGGGATGAACTAATTTTGCCACCCCGTCCCTGTCCTTTTCAAAATACTGCTTCTGTTCTGCAGTTTTGGCCAGCTCCTTCCAGACGGGAATACCGAAGTCAGGTTCTC
Source organism: uncultured Syntrophomonadaceae bacterium (assembly GCA_964562355.1). Lineage (GTDB taxonomy): Bacteria > Bacillota > Dethiobacteria > PWVN01 > PWVN01 > CAZLTH01. The sequence goes on from CAZLTH010000313.1 coordinate 1,442, forward strand.
TTAAGGTAATATGACAGAGGAAGTCATCTTCGTCATGCACCCAGGAGAAACGGATGATAGTGATAGGTAATTTATACTGAATAGCATACTGCTCACACATAACTTCCTCCAGCACCTTGGAGAAAGCATAATAACCCGGATAAGCGCGGTGGGGATATGTTTCATCAATGGGATGGGGGTGAGGATAAAAGTAGATGCCGGCCCGGGCATCTGAGCCGGCCTGAATAAACTGTTTTATATGGCCTGAGTCTTTAGCCTCATCAAGGAGATAAAAGGTTCCTTTTATGTTCGTTTCCATAAAAAGCTCCTTGTTTTCCTTGCAGTTTGCCAGGTGGATGACCGCATCCATATCCTTAAGGGCCTTCCTGGCTAACTGCGGGTCCCTGAGGTCCCCGGCCATTATCTCTACCCCTTTACACTCCACCGGCTCCTCAAACTCAAGAGCCCGGATATTATATCCCCGGGAAACAAGCTCCGGAAGCAGTGAGCGTCCTATCTTGCCGCTGGCACCGGTAACAAAAATGTTTTTTTAAAGTATAGTAAAGTATAGAGTATTTTCTCATTTAAGTGCTTGTCTTTCTTTGACTTAGCTGTTCTTAAAAGTGTGTGCTTTTACTCACAGTCTTGCGTTAATCAAAGTTATGAGGAGCGAAGCGACGAATTTTCTTGTCTCCATCTCATTTATCCTTTTCTCCCCTCTTCTTTATACTCCATCAATTCAATCACGGCCCCGTCTTCTGATTCATAAAAAGCGACGACCGCGAATCCGACATCAAAAGGCTCTAACAAAACCTTCATTCCTTTGCTTGCCTCTTTCAAATTCCTGATACGATAGGCAATATGCGGCTTTTCTCTAACCGGACCCTTGACCGGTGAATCTTCTACGAACCTTAACCACTCAACTTGATAAGGATGGTTCTTATAGTCAGTCACCCATACCCTGGTCTTTTCAACCCAGATTTCCTTAGCCTTCTTCTCTTCCGTAATAAGTCCGATATGGTCAAATTTCATATCCATTGTTCCCGCTATTATTTTTTGAATCCTTCTAATATCTGCTGAACTCCCTTTATTACTA
>CAZLTH010000314.1:0-2515 GCA_964562355.1 uncultured Syntrophomonadaceae bacterium
GTTGATTGCTGGCCTTATCTTATGAGCGGAGAAATCCCCATTATTTACCCTTATATTGTCGATAATGTGGGTGAGGCAACCCAGGCAAAACGGCGAGGTGATGCCGTAATTATCAGTCACATGACCCCGGTGCTAGTAGCAGCAGATTTACATGGAGATTTAAGGACTTTGCATGATATGTTGCATGATTACTTACATTTGGAAGGTGCAGTAAAAGAAGCACAAGGTCGCAAAGTTATTGAAAAAGCACTGGTCATGAATTTTGACAAGGAAATGGTTGTTGATTTTGCCGAAATTCCTCTGGCGGAACTTATAGAAAAGATTCACCTGCATATTCACCAAGTTGAAGCTGAAATAATACCTTTTGGTTTACATGTATTAGGGGATATTCCTGCCACTGACCTTTTAATGGAATCAGTAATGAAGATTCTTGGTTCAGAATTCGTAGATGAAGTTATCGCTATCGGAAAGATAACAGGAGAGCATCCTTGCGATATTGAAGAGGAAGGCAGGGAAAAGGCAAAAGAATTATTAGGTTTGCTGCTTGAGCAAGATTGCTTTGAAAATGTGCAACAACAGGTACTGCATAGCTCTTCAGCTAAGCTTACAGAAATTTTGCAAGAGGGCAAAACACATTTACAGAATTTCTTGCAGAGCCGGGAAATGGAAGCTACCCTTGCTGCCTTGGCAGGAGTATTTATCCCGCCGAGTATGGGAGGTGACCCATTGCGCAACCCTGCTAGCTTGCCTACAGGAAGGAATCTCTATTCATTTGATCCCAGAACAGTTCCTCTACAATCTTCTTGGGAAGTAGGGAAAGCTACCATGGATGCTTTTCTAGAAGATTATTACAAAACACATGGCGAATATCCTGATAAAATATCAAGTATCCTCTGGGTGGTGGAAACGATGCGTCACCGGGGAGTAGCAGAGGCACAAATCCTTTATGCTATGGGAGTTGAACCGGTGTGGGATAGAAGGGGACGAGTACGTGTGGATAGAGGCGTAGACAGAGGATTGCGTCTTATTCCAGATGAGGAGTTGAATCGTCCTCGCCTTGATGTTACAGTGATCATTTCTGGTCTTTACCGGGATGTGTTTTCCTGCCGGGTTAAAGTTATTGATGCAGCTGTACAGCTTGTTGCTGAACATGAAGAGTCGGGGCAGGTGAATCATGTGCGTCGTAATTATCTTACCAGGCAAGAAAAACTTATTGCTACCGGGGTGCCGGCGGAAGAAGCTGTAAATTTGGCAAGAGCACGGATCTTTGGTCCTTCAACTTGCGCCATTGGCCCCAATCTTGATGATGCTGTTAAAGCAAGTGGCACCTGGGATGATACAGACTCCTTGGTAGAGTTATATCTCAGTCGCATGGGGCACATTTATTCTGCCGAGCTTTGGGGAGAAAGGCAGCAAGCTGTTTTTGAAAAAGCTCTAAGTGGTACTGATGTTGCTATGCTCAGTCGTTCATCCAATTATTTTGGCGTATTAAATACTGATGGTCCGTTTGAATGGTTAGGTGGTCTTAGTATGGTAATTGAGCATCTTGACGGGGCACCGCCACAGTTAATGATCAGTGATTTGCGTAACCCTGACGATGCTGCCGCCCAAGTTGTCACTTTAAATGAATTTATACGCCTGGAACTACGTGCCCGCTACTATAATCCCAGGTGGATTAAAGGACAGATGGAGCATGGGTACAGCGGGGCGTGGGAAATGTCGAATACTGTCTTTAATCTTTTTGGGTTTCAAGTTACTACGCCGCAACTTATTACTAATGATATCTGGGAGGAGATGTTTGCTACTTTTATTCAAGATAAATATAATCTTGGCTTGGATAGGTTTTTTAATGACCATAACCCTTGGGCGCAACAATCAGCTATGGGGCGCATGATTGAAACTATAGAAAGAGGTTGGTGGGAAGCGGATTCTACTGTGACGCAAGAATTGGTGGAACGGTATATCAAATCAGTGGCTAACCATGGTCCTTGCTGCTGCGCCGGACATTGCGCTAATGTACGTTTTGAAAGATTTATAGCTGAGCAAATAGAAAAAGGAGATTTAAATTTGACACGTGACGTAGTGGCAATGTTTAATGCACAAAGGAATAGAGCTTTGGGAGAAACAGCTCTTCTCATGCCGTTGCCTGCTCCCCCGCTTATAGATGTTACTCCGGTACAGGCACGTCCTCCTCGTCCTGTAGGCATAGGTGTTGTCGGACCGGCAGCAGCTGTTGAACCAGCGGCAGCTGAACCAGCAGAAGCTGCTGATCCAGCGGAAGCAACACCTGCTGAGCCTACACCGGAGCCTGCACCTGCTGAACCTGTTGCAGATGAGGCAGAACCAGTAGTGGGTGAGGTTGTTGAGGTTGCGTCACCTGAACCTACTGGAATCTGGGATATAGAGTTGCCTGTCGCTGCCATTGTTATAACTATTTTGTTGCTGGGAGGTATAACTGCTGGTTACTTGATTATATCCAAAAAGAAGAAATACCAAGGGTAAATGTTGGTTGGTT
>CAZLTH010000315.1:0-2514 GCA_964562355.1 uncultured Syntrophomonadaceae bacterium
TACGCTTGTTATAGGTAAAGGTGGCAGAGGTGTTGTTGGCATAATCTACTCTGATCTGGTTACCTACGGGGTCATATTGATAAGTGGTAGTCTCTCCCTGGGGATTGGTTAAGCTTATGAGCTGGTTGTTGCGGTTGTGGGTGTAGAGGGTGGTGCCTTCCGGGGTGGTCATTTTTATACGGTTGCCATTGGGGTCATATTCATAGCTTATAGTCTCGCCCCCGGGCTTGGTAACGCTGATCAGTCTATTCAAGGCATCATAAGTGTAAGTAGTGATGCCCTGCCCATCAGTCATACTCAGGCGGTTGCCCAGGGCGTCATAGGTAAAGGTAACTTGGGTGCCATCGGGATAGAGCTTCTCTATAAGACGATTTAGCTCATCATAGACATAGTAGGTGGTATAGCCACGAGGGTCAGTTCTGGAGATTTTGTTGCCGACAGCATCGTAGGTGAAGGTAGTGGTGTTACCGAGAGGAGAGATAACCTTGAGGAGGCGATTTAAGGCATCATAGAGATAGTGGGTGGTCTGGCCATTGGCATCGGTGACGGAGGTTTTGTTGCCCACGCTATCATAGGTGTAGCTGGTGATATTGCCTAAGGCATCGGTGACTTTTATAAGCCGGTCATTGGCATCATATTCATAACTCAGGGGGTTATTGTGGGCATCTATTACTTTGATGAGCAGGCAGCAGTCATACTCGTAGCGGGTGGTGGTCCCATCCGGATGGGTGATCTGGGTGAGGCGGTCCATAGCATCGTAGGTATAGAAGGTGGTGTGGCCCCGGGCATCGGTCATACTTATCTTTCGGCCTACTAAGTCGTAGGTGAAGGTGGTAGTATTTCCTTCCGGGTCGGTGATGGAGATGAGGTTGCCAAAGACGTCGTAGGTTTTGTGGGTGGTATGGCCTCGGGCATCAGTGACAGAAAGAAGGCTTCCGTGGATATCGTAGGTCTTGATGGTCTGGTTGCCCAGGGGGTCAATTACCCCCACCAGGTTGCCTCTTAAGTCATAGGTGAAGGTGGTGGTTCTTCCCAGGGGGTCGGTCTGGCTGATGAGGTTATTGTTCTCATCATAGACAAAGGTGGTGAGGTTGCCTAAGGGGTCTGTCTCTGAGGTTCTATTCCCTCGGGAGTCATAGGTGTAGGTGGTAGTTCTTCCCAGAGGGTCGGTCTGGCTGATGAGGTTATTGTTCTCATCATAGACAAAGGTAGTAGTATTGCCTAAGGGGTCGGTGCGGCTGGTGATTCTCCTGCGCTCATCGTAGGTATAGACAGCGGTATATCCTCGGGGGTCAGTAACAAAGGTTCTTCTATGGGCCGGCTCGTAGGTAAAGCTGGTCGCATTCCCCAGGGCATCTACCTGGAGGAGGACTCTTCCTCTCAGGTCATACTGGTAGGTAGACTTTGTCGCATTATCTTTGGAGATAGAGGTAATGCGACCATGGGCATTGTAGGTATATCTTGTCTCGCTTCCTTGAGGGTCAGTGATAGTGATAAGATTACCGGCTTCGTCATAAGTGAAAGTAGTGGTTCTCATAGCCGGGTCTGTAACTGAGATGATGCGGTCTGCGGCATCATAAGAGAGAGTAGTGGTGCGACCTGAAGGGTCGGTGATAGAGATAAGGCGATTATCTGGATCATAACCAAGGGTGGTAGTATTATTATTCCTGTCGGTAATGCTGATAAGATTACCGGATGAATCAAAAAGGTAAGTTGTCTTATCCTTCTTAGTAAGGGTGAAGGTGCCGTCAGGATTGCGGACCAGGGAATCATGGACTCCCGGTTCGGGGGTGAAGGTGCCATCGGGGTTTCGGGTAAAGGTATCTCTGGTTCCACTGGCTCTAATTAAGACAGGGTCTCCTAAGCGAATCTCTCCCTGAGGGAGGAAATCGTAGTTCCTTCCGGGTGCCCAGATTAAAATCTGATGTGTATATATTCCGGGCGGGGCCTTCTGCCATTGCCCGCCAGGCCAGGAATGAGCCATCCCATCCCAGAAGCTATCTATTATCGGGCCTTCCCCGGGGGGGAGTTCTCTCCACCACCATCTTCCTTCCACATAACCGCTTATTCTAACCTGCCAGTAGATGATAGGGACATCTACTACTTCAGAAAGGCTGCCTCTTATAGAGGCAGAATCTATTCCTTCCAGGCGGATATTATAGTTATGGGTCCAGCCTCTTCCTAGAGGGCCGGTAGAGAGGTCAAGAGAGTTATGGGTGAGCCTTAGCTGGACAGGCTGTCCCAGAGAAGCCCCGGATGGGGGCAGGCTATGGCTGGTAGCCATACCGCCAGTGGCGGGGCTCCATTCTTGACAGTCCGGTCGGGGGTCAGGCTCTTCTTCTTGGTACTCTGGCGGGGGACCAATCCAGCCGGGACAGGCACGAGCATTATAAGGGATGAGGATAGAGAGACCGAGGATGAGAATAAAGAGAGGGGCGAGAATAGCAGTCCCGCAGTTTAATATTTTTTTCATGGATTTGGCCTCCGGACTTAATTCTGGACATTAACCTTTAT
>CAZLTH010000316.1:0-2510 GCA_964562355.1 uncultured Syntrophomonadaceae bacterium
TATTAAATTATGGGTTAATAGTATGATTGCTTGCAGGGCTTATGTGGCCAATCATAATGATGGGCTTTGCTCCTATTTATATGTGGGTAATAGAATTGGTCTGGGGACTAGTTTGTTGTTTGGTAGCAGGCATAGTGCTTGTGGCTATTTATGAAGAGATGAGGTAAAAATGGGTTGGGCAGAAAAAAGGATTGAAGAATATAAAAAATGTAGTGGGTACAGGCCGGAACTTCAATTTTGGAATAGGATGTAAGTGAGGAGAGCGCACCTTCGGTGCGAGCTTTTAACCCCTTTATTTTCAATGGCTTAAAAAGGCAATTCCTGTACGATGAAATTAGAAAAAGCAAACAGATTGAATAATCTGCCGCCGTATTTATTTGCCCGGATTGACGAGATGAAGCAAAAAGCGCTCAAAGAAGGAGTGGATGTTATTGACTTAGGAATAGGGGACCCGGACCTACCCACTCCCTCTAATATTATCCGGCGGCTTTCCCTGGCGGCCAGGGAGCCAGCCAATCATCGTTACGCCTCTTATAATGGTCTGGCGAAATTAAGGGAGGCAATTTCTAAATGGTATGAGAGAAGATTCCGAGTTAAATTAAATCCAGAGAGTGAAGTTCTTCCCCTTATTGGTTCCAAGGAGGGTATCGGGCATATTCCCTTAGCCTTCATAAATGAAGGGGACATCGTCTTAGTCCCCGACCCAGGCTATCCAGTTTATCGAGCTGGAACTCTGCTCGCTGGGGGAGAGCCTTACTTTATGCCCCTCCGCCGGGAAAATGGATTTCTCCCCGACCTAAATGCCATTAGCCATGAAGTGGCCCGAAGGGCAAAGATGATGTTCCTTAATTACCCTAACAATCCAACTACGGCTACGGCCAACAAGGAATTTTTTCAGGAAGTGGTTCGCTTTGCTCAAAAACAGAAGATCATTATCTGCCACGACGGCGCTTACTCCGAAATTACCTTTGATGGCTACCGAGCACTCAGCTTCTTAGAGGTGGAAGGAGCAAAAGAGGTGGGGATAGAGTTTCACAGTCTTTCCAAGACATATAATATGACTGGATGGAGGATAGGTTTCGCTGTCGGTAATCGGGAGGTGCTATCTAATCTACTCAGGGTAAAGACAAATCTTGATTCAGGCATCTCCCAGGCCATCCAGTATGCTGGCATAGAAGCTTTGACTGGCTCAGAGGAAGAGACTCTCAAGACGGTAAAAATTTACCAGGAGAGAAGGGATACCTTGGTGGAAAGCTTAACAGAGCTTGGCTGGCAACTGATAAGGCCAAAAGCTACCTTCTATGTCTGGATTCCAGTTCCAACTGGTTACACTTCCATGGAGTTCGCCTCTACCCTCCTCCAGAAAGCGGGCATCGTCACCACTCCTGGGGTGGGGTTTGGAGAACATGGGGAAGGATTTATTCGAGTGGCCCTCACCGTTCCCAGGGAGAGGATTAAAGAAGCAGCCCGGCGAATCAGAACGAAGATGCCATATAATATCAAAGATTAAAAATCAAATACAATACCGGCCTCTGGCCAGTACTGCTTCGCTGTACTGCCTGCCCTTCGGGCACTGCCTTACGGCACTGCCTTTGGCTGTGTGCTTTGCGGTGTTTCAACGTGCTTCACCGTATGTATATTTGCTTTTTCACAGTATGGGAAAGTATAAAACGCACTTTCCTAACTACTGCCTAACGGCACTGCCTCAGCTGTGCTTTGCGGTGAAAATTCCTATCAGTAAGAAATGTTTTGACGAGCCCGCTTTAGCGGGTGAGGAATTTTCTTGAAGTATAGTAAAGTATAGAGCATTTTCTCATTTAAGTGCTTGTCTTTCTTTGACTTGGCTGTTCTCAAAAGTGTGTGCTTTTACTCACAATCTTGCGTTAATCAAAGTCATGAGGAGCGAAGCGACGAATTTTCTTGTTTTTGATTTTTAATATGGTTAAGGTATACATAGGCTTAGGTTCCAATTTGGGGGACCGGAGCGGAAATATAGAAGAGGCGATAGACTCATTGAAGGCAGTAGATTCTATGCAGGTGAAAAAGATTTCCCCCATTTACGAGACAGAACCGGAGGGAGTAGGGGATCAACCAGATTTTTTGAATTGTGCCCTGGAGGTGGAAACAGACCTTCCCCCTAACAAGCTACTGGCCAGTCTGAAGGCCATTGAGAAGCAAATGGGACGAAGCGGGGGTAAGAGGTGGGGACCAAGGATTATTGACTTAGACATCCTCCTCTACGGAGACTTAGTGATGAAGGAGGTTGATCTGGAAATCCCCCATCCCCTCCTTCCAGAGAGACTTTTTGTTCTGGCTCCTTTATCTGAGGTAGCAGGCGAGACAATTCATCCGACATTGGAAAGGAGCATCCGAGATTTACGGGAACAGTTGGAGAAGAAAAAGGAAACTAAAAAACCACAGAGTAGACAGAGAATAAAATTGCCACGGATATACACTGACACGAGTTACGCACCCTTTTTGTAACTATTTGATAATCAATGGGTTACAGT
>CAZLTH010000317.1:0-2503 GCA_964562355.1 uncultured Syntrophomonadaceae bacterium
GCAGCATAATCCGTGTGACTGTTTTCCGAGATAAAATCTAGCAGGGATATAAAGGATTGATTTTCTTCCATGCTTTCAATTTGATTTAATTTATGTAAAATATTCTTGCTTATCTCTTCATCTATTGCTATCTGCGCTGTTTTGTTGATTTTAAACGGCAACTGTTTTTCATCAGTGGGTAGTTTGATACTTTTTTTAAACCCAAATTCATTTGCAATCAAGCTGGCAATGTACATAGCTCCCCACTTTTCAAAGGCGATGATGGCTTCTTTAGCATAAAATTTAGAGAGTTTTTTGTCATAGCTGTAATGTTTTGCTGCCAAAAAATTCCCTATTGCTTCTACTTGTAAATGACCTCGCTTTTCAGCAAAGTTGATTGCTCCCTGATAAAGTTTTTCTGCAGTTTTCCCTTTTTGAAAAAGTGCTATATATTCAGCTTTAGCTAGTAAATATCTCGCATAATGGTTTTCTTTACAGATATTAATCCAATATTTTAGCTCTTTCATATATTTTTCTACCAGTCGTTTATTTTTCCTTTTTCTGTTGTTTGTAGAGTTCTATTTTTTGCGAGTCTTATAAGTATAATATAAAAAAGCAAATCTATGTATATGAGGTGACCTTTTAATAAATGGGTACTTGGCATGATGTCTTCTACTACAACATAGGCTTTTTCTATTTCTCCTTCAAGATAGAATCTTTGCAGTGCGAAAACCTTGTGTGGTAAAATTTCCTTCTTGCCTAACGATGCTAGCTGCTCTTTTGTTTGATTATCTGCTTTTGCAAGTATCCCCTTTTCAAGATAATGACTGTGAGGTTTATAAAAAAAATCTATAAATCCGACAACGTCACTTCCCATCCTCTGTGTTTTTTCACCTGGGAATCAATATAGGCTGTTATTTCCTTCAAGGGTGTCCCCACAACGTATTTGGCATAAATTGTGGAGGCAATGGCATACCCACTATATAAGAACTCACCTATCTTTGCACCTTCATCAATAGATTTAGTGAGATATTCCATGCTATTTCCCATCGGGCTTGTCCAGTGATGGATAAATGTTCCCATAAAGGAATAAACAATTGTTTTAGTGGATGAACTATCTGTGTCTTCCAATAATTCCAGTGTAACATCTTCCAGTTTTTTAGCCTTTTTATGGTCTTTCCATACATTATAGAGAAGGTAGCTAGATGCGCCATATCCCACTGGTGCGTAAGGTGAATTTCCATGTTTCACGGAAAGATTGCCTATCTTTAAAAGAATTAGTTGAAAAATCTTTTCATCTAAGGAATTAGCGGCAGGAAGCATTGTTGTTAAGGTTTTCAAGATGTCAAGTAATCTTCTATTTGTAATCAAAGGTGCCTTTTTAATTTTCTCTATACTCTTATTTGAAAACAGTAGCTTTCCTTTTATTAGATCCAGTGCCAGATGTTTGATGTTGAATTTGAAGTTTAAATGATTTAATACTTCACTGCCCAATTCTATGGTCCTCTCATTATCGCCGTTACAAGCATGGAGGTTCAAATAACTTGTTTTTATGGTTATTAAATATTCTTCTGTGTTGTACCTGTCAATGAGTCTCTCAAATCTCTCCCTAGCTTCTGCATACTTTTTACAAATAAATTGACACTCTCCCAATGCTAGGTTGATTTTCATCTCCAAGTTATCTTTTTCTGCAAAGTTGGCGTAGGGAAGTAAACTCGCAGCATACTCAAATATTTTTAAGGCCTGTTCTATAGCCGCAGTTTGTTTTGCTTCCATGCCAGCAGGGTATCCTCTGTGTTTATTATTTTGCTTAATAGCTTATACTCTGCTTTTCCATCAAGACCTGCTAGCAATTCCAACAGTGATTTATCCTCATCGCTTAGCTTGTCTATTTTGGTTGTTATCATCTGCTCTATGCCGGTGGGTAAATTTAACTTGTTGATGCTGTCAATTCTTACTCGCCATTGTTTTCTGGAGGGAGAGTAGAAAAGTATCTCTTCTTGCCTGAAGATATCAAGAATTTCCTTGATGTAAAAAGCATTTCCGAGCGTTAAAGCGTATATAATTCTGCCCAGATAAGCAACGTTTTCAGTATCTACCCCAAAGATTAATTGCAAATATGCCTTTATATCTGCGTCTGTTAATGCCTGTAATTTTATAAGGGTAGCGTCATTTTTGGCTTGTAGTATTTTGGTGAGGTTTTCTATTTTTTTAATATTTTTTCCTTCATTATGCCGGTAGGCAACTAGGAGCAGTAGGTTTAACGATTCGCTCTGCTTGCAGATAAACTCTATTGCGTCTAAGGATGGTGTGTCCGCCCATTGCAAATCGTCTATAAAGATTATTAGTGGGAATAGTGTTTCAGAGACAGTGGCTATAAAGTTAAAGATAGCTTTTCTAACTCTGTATTTTAGTTTTTCATAGTCATCTATGTTGATGGTTTTAGAGTCATGCAAAAGTTTCTTTGCATAGGGACTTATAGCTGTTATTATTTCTACGTCCTAACCTAAAGCTTTTGCTAAGG